>JAAVIG010000065.1 GCA_014796735.1 Oscillospiraceae bacterium | reverse complement strand
CCGTTTTTGTGTTGACTTATTTAGCTTTGATTGTAAAGCTTTAGTATTTATTATTCCTTTTCCGAGGTACAGACAATAAGCTCACTTTTCATACCGTTCAGCTCAATAATATTGTCCGCGTTGGGCGTACAGAAAGGCTCGATAGGCTTTCCGTCTCTTTGGTAAGAAATGCTTGTGCCAATACCCTTTACAAGTGTGGTGAAGGCTGCGTCCTTCGGCACGGATATTTTCGAAGTAGCCGACAGCTGATTGACCTCCACCGCGCCGCTAAGGGTTCGGCAAACAATATCCATATCCAGATTGCAGTTTATTTCAACCGTACCGATAACGCCGTCCAAAATCAAGTTCCGTATTTTTGTGTCCAGTTCAATGCTTTCACATTCCAGTGAACCGATCTCAACGGTTTCGGCATTGATCGCCGCTTCAATCTTTCCGAGATATGGGCTTGGGAGACTGACAAAAATTGTGACGGCCTCTTTTGCGGCTGCTTCCGTCACGCCGTTTTTGCGAACCACATCTACATCGATACGTCTGTTGACATCATCGATTTTGACCTTAAAGTCATTTTGGAGCGTTGACAACGTGTTGGAGGCAAGCCGCACATGGAGTTTTTCTCCGTCATATCCCCGAATCACAAGCCGGCTTGCGCCGCCGAACTTCATATCATAGTGTTTCGGCTTGTCAATGTCATACTCCGTAACGCTCTCGAACAGGAAATCCGTCCCCTCTTTTGATATTTTTTCATTGGAAAGCAGCTCGTCAATAGAGATACCAAACACATCGGATATTGACATAATATTTTCAATATCGGGAATACCCGTACTTGTTTCCCATTTTGTAACCGCCTGTCTTGACACTCCGATTTTTTCCGCTAACTGTTCCTGTGACATTCCCGACTGCTTACGGATACCTTTTAATTTTTCTGCAAATGTCATATTCATGACCTCCTTGTTTGATATATCCAATTATAGCAAGCTGCAATTTGCGCCACAAGAAAGAACAGTTGACATTTTGATTTTTTTTGCTACTTTGCGTAGCATTTGATACTAATCCCTTTTAAAACTGTTGGATTAGTGTTTTGGGTGCAATCCCTTTTTAAACTGTGGGTATTACGTCAGTTTAAAAAGGGATTGGTATGACGGCAAAAATATCTATACATTATCGGAAAGGTGTTTGTACGCGTTTTTATCCAGCTTTCTTATAAGCTTCACCAACGGCAGTATAAGAAATCCTGCCGCGAAATTTCCCACGGCATGCAAAATATCCCAAGGAAAACCCGCCGCTATCCATGCCAAGGTTTGCCGAAAATCAAAGCCGAAAAGCAACGCCTGCGCGGGAGCGTAAAGAGTACCGAACATTAAGCCGTGCAGACCGCATATGACAGGGTACACAAACACCGCCGCCTTAGCGGGGATTTTTTTTGGCAGCAGCATTGTTATTCCCCAAAGCACCGCCCAGATGTACAGATACGGGATCCACCACATAGCAAAGCCTGAAAAAAAGCCGTTTAAAAAGACATAAACGTATATGGGTATAAGCCCCTTGACCCTGTACGCGAGAGTATAGGTCATTGTAAACATTCCAAGCAGATGAATGTTGGGTGCCCACTCCATTATTATCTTGGAGCAGTACATAAGCGAACCTAAAATCGCAAAGGTCACAAGCTCCAAAGGGGTCAAAAACGGCTTACCCTTTTGTACGTGTGAACTCATAATGTTCTCCGTCGGCTATGGGAGTGCTGTCTGCGCCTGTCATAAGGTATTCGCCGTCCTTGCTGAGCGACCAGTAAGTACCGTCCTTATCGTAATCGGCTTCCATACCGATAACAAATTTGATGTACAAGCCGTACTCGCTTTCATCGCCCGAAACCAGATTATTGTCAAGCAAAGCCGCGCCGAGATTATCCTTGTCGGTGTGGAGCGTTATTGTGACCGATTTTTCCTCTGCCACGACCTCAACCTTAACGGTGATCGCTCCCTCGCCTACCTCGGCGTCCTCTTTATACTCGGCGCTGTCCCATACAGAGGAGCCTTGACTGCTTTCCCCATTGTTGTCCGAAATATTTGCTTCAGGCTGCTCCGGGCTTTCGTTATTGCTGCAGCCTGCGCAGAATACTGCCGATATTACCAGCAGAAGCGCAAGCAGCAGTGCTTTTACAGAATTTTTCATCTTTTGTTTTCCTTCTTTCATAATTTTTTTAGAAAAACAAAAAGAACAAAGCAATAAAGCGTCTTCACATGAAAAAGCTTTGGGGCAGCCGTTTATGCTGCCTTTTAAAGTCCTGCTTACACTTTATGAAAAGCTGTTTTCAATTCGCCCAAGAGCTTTACCGCGGCTCACAGTATGGCAGGCATTCCGACTTGATAACCGTTTTAATCTTTATAGGCTGTAAAAACGGTCACATACGGCAATGGCTGTTGCTGCGGATTCCCACCGCATTCCCCTGCCGCCTCCCATACCGTCCGACGCGGCATGCTCAGCAGATACTATTTTAGTTTGTACTATACTGTGTTTATTCATTTTTGCAAAAGTAATAATATCATAGGTCGATACCGTTGTCAATGCCGCAAAGGCGTTTTTTGACATATTTTTTCTAAATGCGTGTCCATAATTTTTCCCTATATTAGGTTATAAAAAAATGTAACCGTTTTGTAATTGAAATTTAAGGAAAAAGGTGATATAATTACTTATATATACAAATATAAGGTTTCGGCTCATGCCGGAGATAACCGAAAATAGAGCAAAAGGCGGAGGGAATATGGACATCTCAGTCATTCTTCCAAGCTATAATCCGACGGAAAAGCTGATAACCGCGGTACGGGCGCTTGCAAACGCGGGCTTTGACGATATTATAGTTATAAACGACGGAAGCCGTGAAACAACAATATTTGACCAAATAAAAGACCTTCCCTTTGTTACCGTTCTTTCTCACGAAAAAAACAGCGGAAAGGGGCGCGCGCTTAAAACGGGCTTTGAATATTTTACGGAAAACAGGCGGGATAAGATCGGCTTAGTCACCACCGATGACGATATGCAGCACAATGCGGAGGATATAGTGTCCTGCTGTAAGGAAATGGAAAAAACGGGAATAGCGGTATTCGGCGCAAGAAGCTTCAAGGGTGAGGAAATACCGTCCAAAAGCCGTATAGGGAACAATATGACCTCCTTTACCTTCCGTTTTCTTTGCGGCATAAAAATAACCGATACTCAGACGGGTCTGCGGGCGATTCCGCGAAGCTATCTTCCGCTTCTTATAAAAACAGAGGGGGAGCGTTTTGAATATGAGACCAACATGCTCCTTTCAATGAAAGAAAACGGGCTTTCCTTTAAGGAAATACCCATTGAAACCATATATTCCGACAACAATTCGGGCACGCATTTCAGACCCGTAAAGGACTCGATCAAAATATACGCGGTAATACTTAAATATATGGCAAGCTCTTTAATGTCTTCGGCAATCGATTTGCTTTGCTTTACTCTGATAAATCTTCTGCTGCCTGTGCATTGGGGCGAGTGGGTCAGGATATTTACCTCCACGGCCGCCGCGAGGGCTGTTTCTTCTGCGGTAAACTATACGGTAAACAGGCGTAAGGTATTTAAAAGCAAAAGCCGACTTGACAGCTCTCTTTTAAAATATTACGCCCTGACCGTATGTCAGATGACAGCGTCCTACGGCTTGGTGTACCTTATAAGCAGTGCGCTTGGGACAAGCCGGAGCATACTCCAGACCGTATATAAAATGATCGTTGACGTAATTCTGTTCTTTATCTGCTTTGTTCTGCAAAGAGAGTGGGTATTTAAAGAAAGAAAGGAATGATACAAAAATGTCACCTTATGAGGACACGGCAATAAAAAAAAGGACAGTGGAGCTTGACGGTGAAGGATACGGGAAAAGCAGGAAACAGCCCAAGCCCGTACAAAGAAATACCGGTAATGCCAAAAAGTTGATTTTCAGATCGTTCCTTGTGCTTTTTACCTTACTGTTTTTAATTATAGGCGGACTTTTAGGCGCGATCATGATAATCGAGTTCGGTCCCTCCGAAAAAGCCAGAGATCTTTTTGTGGTTTCAATGATGGAAACCAGCGCGGCGCAGTTTTTGGCTACCTCCTTTTTGGGGCAGGAGAAGGTTGACGAGATCATGGCGGCAAACGCCATACAGATCACCGATGAAATTACCGACACCGAGCTTGTGGTAGTAGGAGGTAAAAAAGACGGCGGCGTCGGCGTTGACGGCGGAGATAAAACAAACGATACAAGCGCGGAAAAAAATATTATCCCCGGTTCAGACGGACAGGAGGTTGATCCGGACGGCGACGGAATAGATATTGTGGAAGTTATCGGCTCGACCTACAGGGGAAAAATGATGATAGTTTATGATCCCACAAGAGTTTTTGTGGGCATTTCGGGAGAATTCGGCGAGGATAAATACGGAAAGACAATTGACGAAATATACGGCAGCTATGACAATGTAGCTGCGGGCATAAACGGCGGCGGCTGGGACGATCGCCCGGGACACGGAACGGGCGGCGAGCCTTACGGTATCGTAATGTCGCAGGGCGAGGTGCTGTGGGGCGGCGCTTTGAGCACAAGCTGGGAGTGCTGCGCGATAACGAACGAGGGCAAGCTGATAGTAGGCACATTTTCCATACATAAGGCTATTGAAATGGGAGTGACCGATGCGGCAAAGTACGGCCCTACCCTTATCGTAAACGATGTGCCCACCGAATCCTTGGGCACGGGCGGCGGTCTTAATCCCAGAACCGCAATAGGACAAAGGGCTGACGGCGCGATGCTGCTTCTGGTTATTGACGGCAGACAGTCCAACAGCTTAGGCGCAAGCCTTGTGGACGTTCAGGACGTTATGCTCAAATTCGGGGCGGTAAACGCTTACAACCTTGACGGCGGCTCCTCCACAAGCATGCTGTATCATGGCGAGCATATCAATTCCAACGCAAGTCTTATAGGACTGAGAAAAATGTGTACCGCTTTTTTGGTAAGGGAATAATCCCTTTTTAATATGGGATTGCTATAACTCCATGCAAAGGGAAAGATAAAAATGAATAAAAAAACAACCAAAGGTACCGTTGCTTTCAGGATCATCTACTGGACGCTTACCATTTTGACGGCGGGGTTGATCGTTTTTGCGCTGACCGTGCTTTGGAAAGCTCTTGCCTCCTATGAAAAGAGCGGTCCCGAGATAGCGGCGAACAAGCTTTTGGAGGAATTTGACAGTAACAGACCCGATCTGTTAAAGAAGCTGGATATAAAATGCAACGAGTTTGAGGACGAAGCGGCAATAGAGGGGTACTTTGAAAAGCTTACCCGCGGCGTTTTATCTTACAGCCGAAATGGCAGGAAAAGCGACGATAATAAGACCGTTTACAATATAATATCCGACGAGGGCATTATTGCCGAGGCAGAGGTTATAAAATCGGAAAAGGACTTAGGCTACGGTTTTTACGAATACGAGCTTTCCGATGTAAAATTCGGGGAGGTGCCTACCCTTGAATACTCTGTTACAGCACCCGGCAATGCATCGGTTTTCTGCAACGGAAAGGAGGTCTCGGCGGTATATGTGACGGAAACCGGTACGGCGTACCCGGAAACCGAGCATTTTCAAGGCTTGATTGAAAAGATCCCATGCACCGTTACATACAAAATAGCGGGGTTTATCAACGAACCCGAATTTACCGCCTACGACGAATCGGGACACCCCCTTGCGCTTCAAAACGGTAAATTTTCCCTTGCGCAGGCGAAAGACGTGGAGCTTTCACAGCTTGCATTAGAATTTTCAAAGGCGTATTCAAGATACGTTGTGAACGACGGAAAACTAAGCGAGGCGGCTCAGTACCTTGCGCCGAATATGCCCATATATGATGAGCTTTACGGTTATGAAAATTTCTGGCACAATTGGCATACAAGCTATGATTTCCTTGACGCGGACGTTGAAGATCCGATTTTTTACAGCGCAAACGGCGTATCTGTAAGGGTAAAATACGATCATGTGCTGTACGGCGTCAATTCGGCCGAAAACGGGGAATTACATTCCAAGGCGGATTATACCGTTTATATGGTGAAGCTGGGCGAAGAGTGGAAGGTTACCGATCTTTCCTTTAATTGATATAGGATGTAATTCATGTATAATACTAATCCCTTTTAAAACTGTGGGATTAGTGCTTTGGGTGCAATCCCTTTTTAAACTGTGGGTATTACGTCAGTTTAAAAAGGGATTGGTGTAACTCTGTTTTGACGGTAGACTTTGTTATATTTTGTCTACCGTCAAAACAGAGATTAGTATAAAATAACGCTGTAAGCCATTATCGGCATTACAGCGTTATTTTGTCTAAAAGTTATATTCATACAAAGCAAATAGGGGAATACCCGTTTCATAGCGCTTTAAGTCCTTTTCCCCCGCAAATAAAAACCCGAGACTTTCATACATACGCCTTGCTGGCAGATTTTCTGGCACCGCGTCAAGCCGTATCGCCTTAAACCCCTTTTCCTTAGCGTAATTCACACAAAACTCAACCATTGCTTTACCTGTCCCCTTGCGTGAAAGCTCGGGATCGACAGCCAAAGCGTGTATTATCATATATTCACCGTCAGCAATATCCCTGCTCCACTCTCCCGCAGAGTAATCTCCCGCAGGGTCTGTGTTTAAAAGGAACACCCCCGTAATTTTATTATCCTCACTGCATACAAACAAGCTGTCCGTATCCAATCCCTCCCTAACGGTATCGGAGCAGGGGTAGACCTTGTGGGTCCAATGGGGATAGTTTATGTGCTGTTCAAGATACAGAGTTACTTTATCGTACAGCTCGGAGACGGGATCAAAGTCCGAGGGAACGGCCTTGCGTATCTGCACTGTGATGTCCTCCTTTTTCCGATTTTATTTTGCGGCAATAACACCGATCGGATCAGTACGTTTTGAATTTAACAACATTTTCAATTATCTCGGCAATGCGTATTGCTTCCTCGTCGGACAAGCCGCTCATTGCCTTTTCTATTCGGTGTTTCGCTTCCTCGGAGGTAGGCTTTACGTCAACGTCAAAATCAAGCAAGTCCGACATGGAAATTTTCAGGCCGCCGCATATTTTATAAACGGTTTCGATTGTGGGGCAGCGTTCTCCCCGCTCCAATCTCCCCAAATATGCGGGATAAATTTCCGAAGACAAAGCAAGGGCTTCCTGACTTATTTTTCGTTCCGTACGGAATTTTTTTATCCGCTGTCCTACGACATAGGAAATCTCTTCTCTTTTAAAGCTCACTTGTACACTTCCTTCATACCCATATAGTATAACTTTATACCGTATTGAAAATTTATACAACGCTTTTTATTAGCATATAAAAAATTCACTAAAAGTATTGACAGCTTTTTTGCGGTATGATATAATAACCTCAGACTGCGGAAAGCTGGGAAGTATCAGGCTTTTGTATAAGGCACAAATCCCGAGCTTATTCTGGACAGGCTTCCCACGGCGAGAATTATTAAGAAGACCGAGGATGGGTATGTTATTTCCGCCGAGGTTTTCGGCGATGTAACGGATATGTGGGTCAGAAGTCATGGGGATATGGTGGAGATGTTTTGAAAACCGAGTTATAATACATAAAAATAATAAATATACCCGTCAAAAACCTAATTTAACCTTGGTTTTGACGGGTATATTTTTTTGATTCTTAATCGAGTCATAAATATGATTAAAAATCGGTATCACTCACAATTTTTCATCATAGCAATAACAATATCGGGGTATTTCCACTCCATTTCGTTCCTGCCGTAAAGCCCGAACAGCTCTCCGTTCCCCGTAAAAGCGTTGTTATCCCACCAGACACAGGTTATTCCCGCCGATCTCGCTTCGCTTACGTAATAAGCGGCGTGCTCTGTTCTCGATTCAAGGTTATCCTTGTTTCGGCTGCCGAATTCTCCTATAACAACGGGAACACCCTTTGATGTGTACTTTTCGTACAGCGAATCGATCACGGACTTTACCTGTCCGCTTGTTCTGCCTTTAACAAAGGTATTTGATGCTTTGTCGTCGGAGAGCGCGAAATTATACGGCTCATAGGCATGTACCGAAAGAATTGTCCTTTGCGCAGGATCGTCGGGCAAATTGAAGTAGTCGGCGCAGGCGTAGGAGGGAGAAGCGCAGTAGCTCGGCGTCATAAGATAACGCGCCGCATTATTTCCTCCGCTTGCTCTTACCAAGTCCACAAAGGACTGATTGATCTGCATAATACAGTCGATAGCTTCCTTTCCGATTTCGCTTTCGGTGTCTATCCACCACTCGTTATCGGTGCCCGTTAACCTTGGCTCGTTTATCGACTCGAATATCAGATGCTCGTCATAATCTTTGAAGGTCTCGCAAAGCTGTTCCCATATTGCGTCCGAATACCTCCTTGAGCTTTCCAGTGTCTCATATGTAGGATAATAGTAAGACTTTTCCATGTCGTGATGAATATTTATTATAACGTACATTTTTCTTTTGTAGGCGTAATCCACCACCTCTTTAACTCTGCCTAGCCAGTAATCGGATATTTTAAAGCTTTCGTCCACATGGGTGTGCCAGGTCACGGGTATGCGAATAGTATTAAAGCCCGCGTCCTTTATATCGGCTATCATCTCCTCGGTTATCATGGGAGACCCCCAGGAGGTTTCCGCGGCGCTCTCCATAGATGTTTTGGCGTTCGAATCGAGAGTGTTGCCCAGATTCCAACCGATCTTTAAATTTTTGACAAAGGTCATAGCCTCATTATCGGGAAGTTCTCTTGCTTCAATGTCGTATTCGGGTATTTCGGCACCCGTACCAATAAGCTTGCTTTCCTTTCCGCCGTCGCAGCCCGTGAACAGTATGCAGGCGCAGATAAAAAACGAGGTTATTTTTTTAAAAGTATGGTCAGTATGGTGCATTTTAACGTTCCCCTTTCTTTTTTATTCCTTGTTAAACTGAAAGGAATAAGGCAAAAGCTCCGCCAGCTCGGCGCTGTAAACCGAATCCGCTCCGTCGTAAATAATTATCGCAGCGTCGGGCTCGCAAAACTCGCTTAACACCTGTCGGCATATTCCGCAGGGAAAAGGAGCGTCATTGCCTTCGTCGGTAAATATCGCCACTGCCCTGATCCTGCGCTCGCCCTCACTCACCGCCTTAAAAACCGCCGTTCTTTCGGCGCAGTTGGTGGCTCCGTAGCTTGCGTTTTCGATATTGCAGCCCGTATAAATATTACCGCTGTCGGTAAGCACCGCCGCGCCTACCCTGTACCCCGAGTAAGGACTATATGCGTTTTCAACGGCTTCTCTTGCCCTTGCGGCAAGGGTTTCGTAGCCGCAGTCCTCAACACTTGTTCTGATCACGGTATATCCCCTCCTTATCTGTATAATACTAATAACCATTTAAGAAGCGGATAAACCGCTTTTTAAATGCCCTGCCGCTTTGCGGCAGGGCGAGGGAGCTTTGCTCCCTCGGTTATTGTATTGAACGTACATAACCTGCGCCTATCGGCGCACCTTCGGCTTT
>JAAVIG010000064.1 GCA_014796735.1 Oscillospiraceae bacterium | reverse complement strand
TCAAAACACGCAGTAACAAATATCTTCGGAATAGAACTATATTAAAAAATAATTTTGACCGCCTTTTTTGTGGGCGGTCAAAAAATTTTTGCTTTCTCAACCGACAGTTGAGCGATTTTTCTACCTATGGTTGTGTAATCTATGCCGTTTTCAACCGTTGTTCCCTT
The DNA here is from genome assembly GCA_014796735.1 of Oscillospiraceae bacterium. GTDB lineage: Bacteria > Bacillota > Clostridia > Oscillospirales > Ruminococcaceae > Ruminiclostridium_E. The sequence goes on along the minus strand of JAAVIG010000064.1, from coordinate 6,821 downwards.
TAACAATACAAAAAAATGCTGTAAAATAAAATCAAAGAAATTTTACGAAAAGGAATGGTAACAGTTATGTCAAAAACAACTCTCGGTCAGAAAATAGCAGCTTTAAGAAAGGAAAAAGGCTGGACGCAGGAAGAGCTTGCCGAAAGGCTCGGAGTTTCGCCCCAAGCCGTTTCAAAGTGGGAAAACGACGTTTCCTGCCCCGATATTATGCTTTTGCCCGAAATCGCAAGGCTGTTTAACGTCACCACGGACAATATTCTCGGCTGTGAACCCGAAAAGACCGTTCAGCTTGTGCCGAAGGAGCAGAGGAGCGATCTTGAAAATCTGATGCTGCGTATTATAGTGGATTCAAGCGGCGGCGATAAGGTCAGAGTAAATCTTCCCATGAAATTGGTAAAAGCAGGGATAGAGCTGGGATTGGATATATCACAGGTTTCGGGAAACGGCTCGTTTAAAGATGTGGACTTTAACCAAATACTGTCAATGGTGGAAAACGGACTTATGGGAAAGCTTGTCGAGGTGGAAAGCGCTGACGGCGATACGGTTCAGATTGTGGTGGAGGAGGTTTAATGCCGATTTTTGACTTATTTGCAATTGCAGCGTTTAATCGGTGTAAAACAGCATGAAAATAATAATCAAGGGCTACGATACCAATATGAATTTAACCTTGCCGAGCCGACTTATTTTAAACGGACTTACGGCAACGCTTGCGCCCAAATGGATAAATAAAAAAATCAACGGCTTCAAAAAGAATTCCGAGATTTCCATAACGGGAAGTCAGCTTCGTACACTCATCCGCGAAATCAACCGATACAGGCGAAAGCATAAGGATTGGGTTTTGGTGGAAGTCGAAGAGGGAGAAAATGGAGATAGGGTGATAATAAAACCTTAAATTATAAACATAATTTTTCTATACACTTGACAAATAGGCAGTAATTTTTCAATTTAATAAACAAAAAACCGTACGTAAGCCTTACGAATACGGTTTTTTCATTTCTCTTTTTATCCCCCTTGACAAATCTGTCTACATATGGTAGAATATACTTGTCGACAATAAATAGACAGAAAGGAAATACCATGAAAAACACCAAGCTTGGCACAATAGAATCAAAATTTGCCGATATGATCTGGAATAATGAGCCAATATCCACTGCAAGCCTTGTAAAGCTTTGCGAAAAGGAATTAGATTGGAAGCGCACCACGACCTATACGGTGCTTAAGCGGCTCAGCGAAAGAGGATTATTCCAAAACGAAAACGGAACGGTAACCTCCCTTGTTTCCAGAAACGACTTTTATTCAATGAAAACCGAAAGCTTTGTCAACGAGACATTCGGCGGTTCCCTGCCCGCTTTTCTTGCGTCGTTCACTTCGAGAAAAAAACTGAGCAAAGAGGAGATAGCCGAAATAAGAAGGCTTATTGACAATTACGGGGAAGAAACGGAAAGATGAAAGATTTATTTGTTTCACTGCTTAATATGAGCCTTGCGCCAAGCCTTTTGATAGCGGTCACCGCCCTTTTGCGGCTGTTTAAGGGAGTGCCGAAAAATACGCGCTGCGTATTATGGGGCTTTGTGGCGCTGCGGCTGATATTTCCCTTTTCCGTTGAAAGCATTTTTAGTTTATTACCCAAAAAAGAAGTAACGACGGAAATTATAGAAACGGTTCCCGTGATAAATACGGTAATTTCCAATGCTCCCGAAAACGTCAGGTTTACCGATCGTACTGTACCGTCTTCGGCGGGATCGCTTCCCTTCTCCGATATACTCGGAATAATATCCGCGGTATGGCTTGCGGGAGTCATATTTATGCTGCTGTACATGACGGTGAGCCTTGTGCGGGTACATATTTCCGTAAGAGAGGCGGTCAATCGGGAGAATTACTTTCTTTGCGATAGGATCGCGGGTGCTTTTGTTTTGGGGATTTTCCGTCCGAGGATATATATTCCCTCTGCCCTTGAGGACAAGAAAGAATATATGATCGCACATGAGCGGACGCATATCAAAAGGTTGGATCATATATGGAAGCCGATAAGCTTTTTGCTGCTGTCGGTGTATTGGTTCAATCCACTGTGTTGGCTTGGCTGCATACTGTTTTGCAGGGACATAGAGCTTGCCTGCGACGAAATGACAATAAAAAACTACGATCTGAAACACAAAAAAGCTTATTCCGAAACACTGTTAGAGGCAAATGTCCGCAGCGGATATCCGATCTCCTTCGGTGGGTCTGGAATAAGGGAAAGGGTGAAAAACGTGTTAAATTACAAAAAGACCACAATTTGGGCGGCCGCCGCTTCGGCAGTACTTTGCGGGGTGATCGCCGTCTGCTTTTTGACCGACCCCGTTTCCTCGGAAAATAATCCGGTAAATAATATTGAGGAAACAAATAACATATCGGGAGAAAACACCTCCCAATTTATCCCCGAACCAGTGGAAACCACAACGGAAGCCGCTTTGACCGAGGAAACTTTAGCTTCTGTGGAAGCCGATACTGCTGTATCTACAGCGGAAACTACTGAGATCGGCAGCGGACTGCTGACCCCCGAAGAGATCGAAGATTTGGACGAAGAGTCGCAAGCGCGCTTAGGGTATATCGCCGACGCGGAAGGAAATATTTTGGGGTATGTGCCCGAGGTGATGACGGAAAAAGTTGAAATTCCGCAAACAGATGTAAAGCCGGAGGATATCGATATTATTCTTGAAAGCCTGTTGGAGATAAAAGCTGTTGCCGACGAAGCAGGATATAGGTCGTTTCAGACGAAACACGGTCTGACAGTGATAACGAGCCATAGCGGTAAATTTGTAATGTTCTATCTGCCTGCGGAAAAAGGCACGGAAGCTTACGCTTTACAAGACGGTACTGTTCTGGAAGCGGATATCAGCGGCGGCTTGGGATATTCGGTCACTGTGGAAAGCAGCGATGGCAGCCGTATTTCATACAACCATTTAGACGGATTCGCTGTAGAAGCGGGAGATACTGTTGTTAAAGGTCAATTGGTAGGTTACGCGGGAAGTACCGGAATGGCGAGTTATTCGCAGATCGGATATACCTTAGAATAAAGAGAGTACGATGCGGAAATTGCCAAAAGGAATGTTTGATCGGTATCATTGAATGTTTATCTAAAAAAACTGCTCCGGTAGACTGTTTTACCGGAGCAGTGCTTTTTTGATATTCGCCAAGCCTTATTTCCTCAAAAGGCATGGCGGATCAGTAATTTTATTTCTTCACCTCAAGCAAAAGCCCGTCGTCACTTCCGTCGATCACCACAGTATCACCCTCACTTAATTTATCCCCAATAATAGCCTTGGCAATAAGCGTTTCCGCCTTACTTTGAATAAACCTCTTAAGCGGTCTCGCGCCGTAAACGGGGTCGTACCCGCTGTCAATAATATAAGATTTTGCCCTGTCAGTAATTTCAACCTTTATCTGCTTATCCTCCAACCTTCTTGACAAGTCCCTTATCATCAGATCCACAATACTGCCTATCTCCGTCTTTGCCAAAGGCTTATAGAATACTATCTCGTCAAGTCTGTTGAGAAATTCGGGTCTGAATTGGGATTTTAAAAGCTTCTCCACCTGCTCCTTGGCTTCCTCGGAAATTTCGTTGTTATCGGTTATACCGTCAAGAATATAGCTTGAACCCAAGTTGCTTGTCAAAATAATTATGGTATTTTTAAAGTCCACCGTTCTTCCCTGACTGTCGGTGATACGTCCGTCGTCCAGCACCTGAAGCAGTATATTGAACACATCGGGGTGAGCCTTTTCGATCTCGTCAAAAAGCACTACCGAATAAGGCTTTCTTCTTACCGCCTCGGTAAGCTGTCCGCCCTCGTCATAGCCCACATATCCCGGAGGTGCGCCGATCAGACGGCTAACACTGTACTTCTCCATATACTCGGTCATATCGATGCGGACTATATTGTGCTCGTCGTCGAAAAGTGCCTGAGCCAGCGCCTTAGCCAGTTCGGTCTTACCTACGCCCGTAGGTCCTAAGAAAAGGAATGAGCCTATGGGACGGTTGGGGTCTTGTATGCCGGCTCTTGAACGCAGTATAGCCTCGCTCACCTTTTCAACCGCTTCGTTTTGCCCTATCACCCTTTTATGCAGAATACCCTCCATGCCAAGCAGCTTTGAACGTTCCCCCTCCATAAGCTTGGCAACGGGAATACCCGTCCAGCGGGCGATAATTCTCGCTATTTCCTCCTCCGTCACCTTGTCTCTCAAAAGCGAGGTGCTGTTTTTCCTATCCTCCGCAAGCTTCTCTTCCCTTTCAAGCTCCGCTTGAAGCTGCGGCAGCTTCCCGTACTGCAATTCGGCAGCCTTGTTCAGGTTATATTCCCGCTTTGCCGTTTCGATCTCGCCGCCTAACTGCTCTATTTCCTTACGAAGAGCCTGAACCCTGTTAATATCCGTCTTTTCGTTTTCCCATTTGGCTTTCATACTGTTAAACTGCTCTCTCATCTGAGCTAACTCACTCTGAATATCCGCCAGATGTTCTAAAGACAGCTTGTCGCTTTCTTTTTTAAGCGCGGCTTCCTCGATCTCATGCTGCATTATCTTGCGTGAAAGCTCGTCAAGCTCGGTGGGCATGGATTCCATTTCGGTTTTTATAAGGGCGCATGCCTCGTCCACAAGGTCTATAGCCTTATCGGGGAGAAAACGGTCGCTTATATAGCGGTTGGACAGCACCGCCGCCGCGATCAAGGCTTGGTCGTGTATTTTAACTCCGTGAAAGACCTCGTAACGCTCCTTTAACCCTCTCAGTATCGAAATCGTGTCCTCAACGGTGGGCTCGTCAACCTGTACCGGCTGAAATCTTCTTTCAAGCGCGGGGTCTTTTTCTATATACTTCCTATACTCGTCAAGAGTGGTGGCGCCGATACAGTGCAGCTCCCCTCTCGCCAACATCGGCTTTAAGATATTTCCCGCGTCCATTGCGCCGTCGGTCTTTCCCGCGCCGACTATCAGGTGCAGCTCGTCTATAAACAGTATTATCCTGCCGTCGCTTTTCTTAACCTCCTGCAATACCGCCTTTAAACGCTCCTCAAATTCGCCCCTGTACTTTGCGCCCGCCACAAGCGCGCCCATATCCAAGCTGAAAAGCTGCCTGTCCTTCAGACTTCCCGGTACGTCTCCTCTTACAATACGAAGCGCCAGTCCCTCCGCGATAGCTGTCTTGCCTACGCCCGGCTCACCGATAAGCACGGGGTTGTTTTTGGTTTTACGGCTTAATATGCGGATAACGTTTCGTATCTCTCCGTCACGCCCGATAACGGGGTCAAGCTTGTTCTGTCTTGCCAGCTCCACCAAATCCTGCCCGTATTTTTTTAAAACGTCGTAGGTGTCCTCGGGACTGTCCGAAGTAACTCTCGTGTTCCCTCTTACCTTTTGAAGCGCTGACAAAAAGGCGTTTTTTGTTATCCTATGCTCCGAAAAAAGCTCCTTGACCTTTCCCGCCGCCTTGTCCAGCAAGCCTAAAAACAAATGCTCGACGCTTATAAACTCGTCGTTCATTCGCTCGGCTTCCTCTTCCGCCGCGGTCAACGCCCTGTCAAGCTCGGAGGTGATGTAAACGCTGTTTAATCCCCTTGCGCCGCTCCCCGTTACCTTCGACACACCGTCAACTATTTTCGCGGCACTCTCCGTAACGGACACGGCATTTACCTCCATGCTCTGCAAAAGCTGAGGTATCAAGCCCTCCTCCTGCTCCAATAAAGCAAGCAGGATATGACACTGGTCGATCTGCTGATTGTTGTTCTTCACCGCAATGCTTTGAGCGGTCTCGACTGTCTCGATTGATTTTTTTGTTAATTTTTGTGTGTTCATAAGTTGTCTCCTTTCTCTTTTCTATGAAGCTGTTCTATATAACCGTTATTCCTTTTTCAAGATAACCAAGGTACTTTTCTGCCGCCGCCGAAGCCGCTTCGCCGCTGTCCGAAAAAGCAAAATAGCTTTTTAACACATCGTCAAACATTTTTATATACTCGGCTATCGCCGCGCCTATCTCCTCGGTGGTTTTATTTTTATATTCCTCGGGCAGTGTGAAAGCTCTTGTGAATTTTCCGTCCTCGATAAAATATTTTATCCCGTCGGGAAAAAGTTTAATAATATATTTGTTTTCCAGCGCCGCCCAAAGCCGAAGAAAATCCTCCATTTTTGATTTTAATTCCTCGGATTGGGTTCTGAAGCTTACTTTTAATTCTCCCTCGGTCTTGTCGCTGCTGCGGAAAATCTGAAGCCCGTATCTTATTGTGGGCTTGTACTTGTATTTTAATGCGGAGCGTATCAGCATAGACTGGTTTTCCGCCTTTACTATAAAACCGTTGTCGTTTTCGGAAAACAGTCTGCTTAAGCTGTCGAAAATCTGATTTATTCTCATTTCGGGGGTAATATAGCCCGCATGCTCCGCCAATATCCTGTCGATAAGCGCGGAACGGCTTGTTCCCATTGTGTATGCTAATCTGTCCACCGCTTCAACCACTTGGTCGGTCAATACAAGGCTGTAAACGCTTTTGCTCATTTTTACCTATACTCCTTTTTCGAGGTTGATTTAATTATAGCACCGACTTAATAATTTGTCAATAGTTTTATATAAATTTATTTACAAGTTATTAAATTTAATAAAAAATGGAACATATTAGCTACTATACCTTTTTTCGGAAAAATGAAACCGGGTGAATGTGATTGATAATCTTTATTTTTTGTGTTATAATTACTAAACTGACCAATTCATACCAATCCCTTTTTAAACTGACGTAATACCCACAGTTTAAAAAGGGATTGCACCCAAAACACTAATCCAACAGTTTTAAAAGGGATTAGTA
>JAAVIG010000063.1 GCA_014796735.1 Oscillospiraceae bacterium | reverse complement strand
GGATTCTGATGTCATTTAGCTGCTCCTTTCTTGTCAAGCGTGTCCATACAAACCAAATATCTCGGTCTTCCCTTTATTTCTTCGTATATTTTGCTCATATAATACCCGATAATTCCAAGACCTATCATTATAACCGAGTCAACCAGCAATATCACAGGCAGTATACCGTTTTGCGGCACTCCGCGGCATGCCAGAACGATCTGAAATATTCCCAAAACGACCGCAGCAATAAAGGAAATTATCCCCATAACCGTTATAAAGTGAAGGGGTGCGTTGGTGAAGCTGGTTAGATTGGCAAGCGCGAACTTAAACAGCTTCTTGAAATTCCACTTTGTGGTGCCCGCGTTTCGGGGAGCTACGTCAAATTCAAGCTGAGCCGTTTTAAAGCCCACCCAGCTTGACAAGGCACGGTAAAAGGTTATTCTTTCGGGAAGCTCGTTAAGGGCGTCTATCACTTGCCTGTCCATAAGCTTGTAGTCGCTGCCGCCCTTTATTTTGATGTTGGAGGAGCCCTCCATCAAGCCGTAGAAGCTTTTGGCGAAAAACTTGTACAAAAAGCTTTCCTTTCCTCTTGAAGCCTTTACCGCCTCCACTACCTTATACCCCTGCTGCCACAGCCCGTACATCTGCACCATAAGCTGAGGCGGGTGCTGGAGGTCGCAGTCTATTACCGCCGCGCAGTCGCCGCGGCAGTGTTTTAAGCCTGCAAAAATCGCTCCCTCCTTGCCGAAATTACGGGAGAATTTCAAGCCGCGCACAAATGGGTTTGTCCCCGCAAGCTTTTCTATAAGCTCCCATGTTCTGTCCTTTGAGCCGTCGTCCACAAAAAGTATCTCGCAGGGTATTTTGTTTTCTTCCATTATCCCGCTTATTACCGAGGCGGTCATTTCTATATTTTCCTCCTCGTTGTAGGCGGGAATAATTATTGACATCATTCGGTTTTTCGCTTCCTTCCGTCAAAAAATAACATCAGCTGATATATAAACGATTTTAAACAAGAAATTGTTGGAAAATCGGAAAATTTTTCCAAAAAAACAAATGCTATTTTAAAGCCTCTATGCTTACCCCGCCGCCCGCGGTAGTGGCATACAAATACCTTGACAGGGGCGCGGGCTTCTGAATGTCTATACTTCCGTAAAATCTGTCCTTAAGACCCATGAGCTTACTGTCCAGATAACCGTTTTCCGTTCTGAATTCAAGATTTATCCCGGAATAATCGGGAAGCCTGATAAAAATATTTCCGTTTCTGCTTTCAAAGCTTCCCGTGTTTACAAAGGCGGAGTAAGAGCAGGAGATAACGCCGTCGATAGTATAGGCGGAAATCTCCTCCGTCGCTTCCGTTACGGTGATATTGCCGCTTCGGGTGCGCAGCTCGGTGTAATCCGAGAGAGTTTCCGTAAGGGTAATATTCCCGCTTCCGCTGTCCAGATAAAACTCTCTGTAATCATTTTCGGGCAGCCACACCGTCATTTTATAGCTAAACTGCTCCACAGCGAAAAGGGAAAGCCTGAAGGAATCGTTCTGAACCAATTTAAGATAGTTTACGTCACTTTGCTCTATTATCATCGGCGTGTCGTTGACATATTCCACCAATATCCCGTCGCCCTTATGAAAACGAAGCTCGTAATTTAGATTTGAGGTGCTTACCTTTAAATACTTGGCGTTGTTAAAGACAAGCCGTTCATGCACCACCGTGCTCTCAAAGCCCGCCTCCAGCGATAAATATTGTATTTCAGCAGCAGCCGCAAGAGCAAACACCGACAGCGCCAGTGAAAACCAGATAAGCTTGCTTTTTTTCCGTTTTGAATACAGCCTTCGCCACTTATACCCGCGAACCGCCGCCGTATACCTATGGAAAAGCCGAAAACAAAAGGGCGAAAAGCGTATAATGAAAAAGCAGAGGAAGCAGCCGAAAAACAAGCAGAACAGCCCCGCCGCCGTCAAAGCGGCCGGCGACAGATCGGACACCACATTTAACAAGCCCATTGTATAAAGCGCACCTACAGGGGCACAAAGCAGCCCCGCCGACACCAGCACAAGGGCGGTCACTATTATTGCGAAATTAAGCAAAAACAGAACCATAAAGCCCGCTGCCGCAGGAATACAAAATATTTTCGCAATAAGAACGGCTTTCTTGCTCAGCGTGTTTTCCATTTTATCATTCCTTGTTTTTTGCACGGTTAAAACAATATTTTTTTTATTTTACCACAACAAAGGTGCCGTGTCAAGTTTTGGGAATCCGTTTCAATAATAAAAAAGTATAAATCCGTTTGACTTTTCGGAGCTTAACTGTTATAATAATTATTTGGATAAAATCAACGAAAGAAGGATAAGCTTGTCTAAACAATATCAGATAGATATGTGCAGCGGCTCGGTACTGAAAAAGATGCTGCTGTTTTCTTTGCCGCTTATGGCTTCGGGGCTTTTGCAGCTTCTTTTTAACGCGGCGGACATAATCGTTGTGGGGCGCTTTGCCGGAGATAACTCAATGGGCGCGGTAGGCTCCACCTCGTCCCTTATAAATCTTTTTACCAACGTTTTTGTGGGGCTTTCGGTGGGCGTAAACATACTTGTGGCGCGCACCAGAGGAGCGGGCTCCGACTCTGAGCTTCACGACGCCGTACATACCTCGATGCTGCTGTCGGTCATCTGCGGAGTTGTGCTTGCAGCTGCGGGCTTTGTGTTTGCTCCGCAAATGTTAGTGCTTATGAACGCTACCGAAGCGCAGCTTCCGCTGGCGGTGATTTATCTCCGCATTTACTTTCTCGGCATGCCCGCGACAATGTTATACAACTTCGGTTCGGCAATACTCCGTGCCGTGGGCGACACAAAGCGTCCGCTGTATTTCCTTACGGCGGCGGGAGTTATAAACGTGGGGCTCAATCTGCTGTTTGTTATCCTGCTTAAAATGGACGTTGCGGGCGTTGCTCTTGCCACCGTGCTTTCCCAGTGCATTTCCGCGGCGCTTATCGTGCTTTGTCTTATTAAAGACGATACGGCGATACGTCTTGACCTGAAACAGCTGAAAATAAAGAAGAGCGTTTTGATCTCAATAATAAGAGTGGGACTTCCCGCAGGCTTTCAGGGAATGATCTTTTCTCTTTCCAATGTTGTGATACAGTCCTCGGTCAATCTTTTCGGAGATACCGTGGTGTCGGGAAATTCCTCGGCGTCGTCCATAGAGGGCTTTGTCTATATGGCGATGAACACCTTTCACCAAGCCGCAGTCTCATTTACGGGTCAGAATGTGGGAGCAGGAAAGTATCGGAGAATACCCAAAATTTTGTTCAGCTCGCTGCTTTGCGTAACGGTAACGGGAGTTGTCGTAGGCTGGGCGGCATATCTGCTGGGTAATCCGCTGCTCGGAATCTACTCAAAAACACCCGAGGTCATTGAAGCGGGTATGAACCGCCTTTCCGTAATCGCCACCACCTACGCGCTGTGCGGCATGATGGACGTAATGGTGGGAGTACTGCGCGGACTTGGATATTCTATCATGCCGATGATAGTATCTCTTCTGGGAGCCTGCGGACTGCGTATTCTTTGGATAGCCACCGTTTTCCAAATTCCCGAATATCATACCGTAAGGACGGTTTATCTTTCTTATCCCATGTCTTGGGCGATAACGTTTGCGGTTCATGTTATATGCTGCATAATAGCATGGCGGCTGCTGAAAAAGAGAAACAGGGAGTATTTTGCAGCGGGGCGTGAAGCTGAAGGGCAGTAAAAAATTGTTGCATATGGCTGTTGACGAAATTAAAAAAATTGTATATAATAATGCTGTAGGCTTAGGCTTACGTGTATGGAAGTTTTTTAGCTTCTGTAAAAAGCAGTGAACCCTACTGTGAGTGGGAACTTTACAAGAGGTGTACCCTACCGTAGAAGTGGGAATTGTGCAAATATTAGCTGTGCAAGAATGCACAGCTTTTATTTTTTTAATGGAAGGCAAGCAACAATTGACTATATGTTTTTCCGTTTACTGAAAAATCTTTTTATCCTCGAAAATTCCCCTTGACAAAACCCTTTAAAAGTGTTATTATAATGATAATTTATACGCCGACACATAAAAACAGTGACAAAGACAGTAGGTAAAAGCCGAAGCTTTCAGAGAGCCGAGGGCGGTGTGAGCTTGGCAGCGGAGCTTTTTCCGAATATCACTTTGTAGTTGCAGGCTGAAAGGGCAAAAGTGTCTTACTAAGCTGAGCCGTATTTTCCGCGTTAAGGAAAGCCGTTTGCTTGAATGGTTTATCGGGTGGTTGCAGATGTATTCTCTGTCCCGTTATTCGGGGCGGGGATTTTTTATTTTTCTCAAAGGAGCAATTTATATTGGATTACGAGATTGTAAAATTAAATGAAGCAACAGCCCGCTTCCTGCCTCACCCCCACCAGCCCTTTGATATAATCGGCCGCTTAATTCCGATATATAACGGAGAAAAATGGTCATATAAAGAAATATTGTGTAATGAAAACAGGCAGAAAACATACAAAGATGAAATAATTGACCCGAAGGATTATATTGACAGCAAAAAGAAGGCTGCTTTTTTGGCCGTCCGCAATCACTTATGTATAGGAGCCGTCCTCGTCGGCACGGATTGGCGCGGAGAAGGATATATTGAAGATTTGGCTGTTGATTCCGAGTGCCGCCGCTTAGGAGTCGGAAAAAAGCTGATGGACAGTGCCGTTGGCTGGTGCAGAGAACAGCGGCTTAACGTAATCACTTTGGAAACGCAGGATAACAATTTACAGGCCTGTCGGTTTTATATTAAATACGGCTTTGAATTGTGCGGTATTGACACGAAACTATACACGCTGACAGAGTATGAAGATGAAGCCGCGCTGTATTTTTATATGAAGCTTTAAACAAGGAGAACCAAAAATGATAACGGATAGCTTTGACGATAAATCCGAATCGAAAATAAACCCATGTCTTAAAAAAAATGCCGCGTCAGTGGACGCGTGTATAGTCACCTTTTCGCACGTTATCGAAAAATATGTTAAGGACAATTACGATTTGGAGCAAATAGGGCAGTCGATAGCGGTTACAGGCAATCTTCCGATATACAGGCTTTGCCGCAACGGAAAAAAATTTGCTTTTATAAAGACTTACGCGGGAGCTCCCGCATGTGTGGCAACAATAGAAGATACCCTATCGGAAATCAAAACGGATAAATATATTGTTTTCGGCGGAAGCGGGTGCTTGAACAAGGAGATTGCTCACGGAAAGGTAATTATTCCCACCGAGGCATACAGAGATGAAGGCACTTCGTATCATTACACACCGGCTTCCGATTATATCACGGTAAAAAATGCCGATATTGTTGCGGAGTTTATGAAGTCAAGCGGAATACCTTTTGTCAAAGGAAAAACATGGACAACCGATTCTTTTTACAGGGAAACAATCAATAATTTTGAAAAAAGAAAAGCCGACGGCTGTATATCCGTTGAAATGGAATGTTCCGCAATACAGGCTATGTGTGATTTCAGAAACCTGAATTTATATATGTTTCTTACATGCGGTGATTTATTGGACGCACCCAAGCATTTGTACAGAAACGGAGACGGACAATATAAAGGAACACAGCATGACGCGGCTCATTTTGAAATTGCCCTGTCTCTTGCCGAGTATGTAACAAAAAGCGAAAATATTGACATTGCCATTGAGCCGCTGACCGCCGCAAACATAGACGAGGTGCGAAAAATCCAAAGGGACGATATAAGCACGGATTTTGTTGATGACGCGGACACAATAATGGAGCTGACCCAATATGGAATTGATCACAACTGTATAGGCGACACCTACGCGATAAAATACAAATCCGAATATATAGGCGTTATCCTTTTGGGTGAAGCAATAGAGTGGGAAACCGACCCTCCCGAAATGAAAGAAACACCATTTTACCGCCTTATGGGGTTTGTGCTTGACAAAAGATACCGCGGCTCGGGGATAGGATCATATGTATTGGAAAAGGTAATAGATACCTGCTATAAAAAATACGGAGTAAGACCGATAGCCTTAGGCTGTCATAAAGACAATCACGGAGCCGAAAGGTTTTATTTAAGGCACGGATTTAAAAAGACCGAGTATACGGATGGCAATGATCGCTATTACTTAAGATACCCGTCAAATGAATAAAGATAGGGAGAGAAAAAATGTCTGAATTAACCTCAATGATGAATATAGGCAGGGAAATGGCGAGAAAGCTTAAATATGTGGGCATAGATTCGGCGGAAATGCTTAAGGAAGCAGGCTCTAAAGAGGCTTTTTTCAAGCTTAAAACCGCATATCCCTCGGTTTGCTTGGTACACTTGTACGCCTTGGAGGGTGCAATTCAAAATACCGAATATAACTGTCTTTCCGAGAATAAAAAAAGTGAGCTGAAAAAATTCAGCGATTCTTTAAAAGGATAATTACTACTTTACGGAGGAACACATGAAATTTGAAAAATGCCAAAAAGAAGCCTTCACGGTAATCGGAAAAGAGGGTTCGACCTCGGACGGCGATGGCTTTATCCAAAAGCTGTGGGAGGACGCAAATTCCCATTTCAACGAAATTCAGCATTTGGCGAAGAAGGACGAAAACGGCAATATCGTGGGGATATGGGGCGCAATGTCCGATTTTTCCCGTTCCTTTAAGCCGTGGGAGGATTTCAGCAAGGGTCTTTACCTTGCGGGCGCGGAGTGCGAGGACGAAGCGGAGGCTCCCGAGGGCTGGACAAAGTGGGTGATTCCCGCTTATGAATACATTTTCGTGGAATGTGAGAGCGACAGCACCTTTCCCGAAACCATTCAATATTTAAAGGATAACAATATGACCTTGGCGGGTGCCGTTCACGATTTTACCTGTCCGCAGACGGGAAAAAATTATATGTTTTTTCCTATTGAGAAATTGTGATTTTAAAAAGGTTAATACTAATCCCCTTTAAAACTGTGGGATTAGTGTTTCGGGAGCAATCCCTTTTTAAACTGTGGGTATTACGTCAGTTTAAAAAGGGATTGGTATAAAATAAAAAAGAAAGGAAGCAAAAAGATGTACGAAAAAGTAAACTCCTCTCTCTCCCCCGTAGAGAGAGAAAAGAAAATCAAGCAATTCTGGGACGACAACAAAATATTTGAAAAGTCCATGGAGGTACACAAGGACGACCGCTCCTACGTTTTCTACGACGGCCCTCCCACCGCCAACGGAAAGCCTCATATCGGACACGTGGAAACACGCGCGTTCAAGGACATGATACCCCGCTACCACGCAATGAAAGGCGCGTTTGTACCGCGCAAGGCGGGTTGGGACACCCACGGCTTGCCCGTTGAGCTTGAGGTTGAGAAAAAGCTGGGACTTGACGGTAAGGAGCAGATTGAGGAATACGGTCTCGAGCCATTTATCGACCAGTGCAAGGAAAGCGTGTGGCAGTACAAGGGAATGTGGGAGGACTTTTCCCGCACCGTAGGCTTCTGGGCCGATATGGACGACCCATATGTAACCTATCACAATAACTTTATCGAGTCGGAATGGTGGGCGTTAAAGCAGATATGGGAAAAAGACCTGCTTTATAAAGGTTTTAAAATAGTGCCCTACTGCCCCCGCTGCGGTACTCCCTTATCCTCTCACGAGGTGGCGCAGGGATATAAGGACGTAAAGGAAAAATCGGCTATTGCCCGCTTTAAGGCTAAAGGCGAGGACGCTTACTTTTTGGCGTGGACGACCACACCTTGGACTTTGCCCTCAAACGTGGCTCTCTGCGTAAACCCCGATGAAACCTATGTAAAGGTAAAAAGCGGCGAGTACACCTACTATATGGCGGAGGCTCTTGTTTCCGTCGTGCTCGAAGAGGGCTGGGAGATATTGGAACGTTATCAGGGCAAGGAGCTTGAATACAAGGAATACGAGCCTTTGTTCAATTTCGTTTCCCCAAAAGAAAAATGCTGGTACGTTACCTGCGACAATTACGTAACACTTACCGACGGTACCGGTATCGTTCATATCGCACCCGCTTTCGGTGAAGACGACGCAAACGTAGGCAGGAACTACGGTCTGCCTTTGGTACAGCTTGTTGACGCAAAAGGACAAATGACAAAGGAAACACCTTGGGCGGGCACATTCTGCAAGGACGCGGACAAGGAAGTGCTGAAAGACCTTAAGGAAAGAGGACTGCTGTTCAGCGCGCCTCCCTTTGAGCACAGCTATCCCTTCTGCTGGCGCTGTGACACTCCCCTTATCTACTACGCAAGAAACAGCTGGTTTATCAAAATGTCCGCCGTACGCGACAAGATGATCGCCAATAATGAGACAGTAAACTGGATACCCGAAAGCGTGGGCAAAAACCGCTTCGGCGACTGGATCGCCAACGCGCAGGACTGGGCGTTGAGCCGTAACCGCTATTGGGGTACTCCCTTGAATATCTGGGAGTGCGAATGCGGGCACCGTCATTCCATAGGCAGTATCGAAGAGTTAAAGTCAATGAGCAAAAACTGCCCCGAAAATATAGAGCTGCATAAGCCCTATATCGACGCGGTAACCATCACCTGCCCCGAGTGCGGCAAAGAAATGCACCGCGTACCCGAAGTAATAGACTGCTGGTTCGACAGCGGCTCAATGCCCTTTGCCCAGCATCACTATCCCTTTGAAAATAAAGAATTGTTTGAATCCCAGTTCCCCGCGGACTTTATCTCCGAGGCGGTTGACCAGACAAGAGGCTGGTTCTACTCTTTGCTTGCCATTTCCACCCTTGTATTTGACAAAGCGCCCTACAAAAACGTGCTTGTATTGGGCTTGGTTCAGGACGAGGAGGGGCGGAAGATGTCCAAGCACTTGGGCAACACCGTTGACCCCTTTGAGGCACTGGAGACCTACGGCTCGGACGCAATAAGGTGGTATTTCTATACCAACAGCGCGCCTTGGCTTCCTAACCGTTTTTCGGGAAAAGCGGTTACAGAAGGTCAGAGAAAGTATATTTCCACCCTTTGGAACACCTACGCGTTTTACGTGCTTTATGCCAATATAGACGATTTTGACGCGGGCAAGTACAAGCTTGAGCCCGAAAAACTGCCCGTAATGGATAAGTGGCTTTTGTCAAGGCTCAATACCGTTGTAAAGACCGTTGACGGAAATCTTGCCGAATACCGTATTCCCGAAGCGGCAAAGGCTTTGCAGGATTTTGTTGACGAAATGTCCAACTGGTATGTAAGAAGAAGCCGCGAAAGATTCTGGCAGAAGGAGCTTACGCAGGATAAGATCAACGCTTATATGACACTGTATACCGCTTTGGTGACAGTGGCTAAGCTTACCGCGCCCATGACCCCATTTGTTGCGGAGGATATTTACCGCAATCTGGTTTGCACAAACGATAAGAACGCGCCCGAAAGTATTCACCTTTGCGCTTACCCCGTTTGTGATGAAAGCCTTATAGACAGTGCGCTTGAAGAAAACATGGAAACGGTGCTGCAAGTAAAAACTCTCGGTCTTGCCGCCAGAAACGCCGCCGCCATAAAGAGCCGTCAGCCCTTGTCCGAAATACTTGTCCAGTCGGAAAACAAGCTTGACGATATGTTCAAGGAAATAGTCACCTCGGAGCTTAACGTTAAGAAGCTTGAATTTAAAGAGGACGTTTCCGAATACACCGTTTATTCCTTTAAGCCTCAGTTGAAGCTGTTGGGCGCGAAGTACGGAAAGCAGCTTAACGAGGTGAGAACGGCCCTTGCCGAAATCGACGGAGCAAAGGCAATGGCGGAGCTGAAAAATACGGGAGTAATGACTGTTACCTTGTCAACAGGCGATATTAAGCTTACCGAGGAAGAAGTGCTGATAGACGTTTCCCAGAAGGAGGGCTACGCGGTGGCTTCCGACAGGGGAATTACCGTTGTTTTAAATACTCAGCTTGATGAAAAGCTTATCGAAGAGG
>JAAVIG010000062.1 GCA_014796735.1 Oscillospiraceae bacterium | reverse complement strand
TTCAAATCGGTTTCTGCCGTATCTTTGCCCGAAACCGTTTCGGCAAGCGAGAAAAAAGCCGTTTTTATCTCCTGAAAAACAGGTGAGATAAGCTTGTAATAATCTTCCCGCTTAAAATCGTCCAACGGAATACCGTTAAAGAATATTTCTCCCGATGTAGGTCTGTAAAGCCCGCAAAGCAGTTTTACAAGCGTTGTTTTTCCCGCGCCGTTCAGTCCCACAAGCGCCAGCTTTTCACCGCTTTTGATTCGCAGAGACAGATCGTGAATAGTATCATGCTCCGCACCGTCATATCGAAAGCTGACATTTCTGAACTCAATTTCTGGAACAGTGTTCATATGATCAGCAGCTTTGGCAATTCCGCTTCCGTCATATTCCGGATAATCCGTAAACTCTCTGAAATCGCACAGTTGAAGACTCACCGTATTGGCCTTGTTCCAGCAATTGATGATCCCGCCTACCCATGACGCAAAAGAAGATATAGCGGCAAAATAAAGAACAAATTCATCAACTCCGATTTTTCCGCTGTAGAACATATGGATCAAAAGCGCATATGCACCGCCGTCACGAATGAGTATTACTGCCAGATCGGCAATTCGTGAGAGAAAACTCTTTTTTACCGTAGTTTTGTCCCATTTTGCCTGTTGTTTGCATAGATCACGATAGCACTCACGAAGCCAGGACGCCATACTGTATATGCGGATATCCTTTGCCGCCGAAAAATCGCCGGGAAGGGCCGCAACGTGAAAGAGCTTATGATTTAAATCGTCTCTTTTGCTTCTGTTGGTGTATTCCCATTTATTATAAGCCTTGACAGAGAGAATATTGACAACAGGCGCAGCGGTCAGTATCGGAACAAGCCACGGGCTTGCAAAAGAAATCACAGAACCGAACAGTATATAGCCCAAAAGATTTTCTATCATACCGAAGCCGTTATATACCATATCGGTGAGCGGTTGAACTCCGTCCCACATCTGAGTGGCTTGGTTTGCTCGGTCGGCAAGGTCTCGAACTTCTTTCTTTTCGTATGTTTGATAGAAGATAGAAAGCAGTTTTCTTGTCACAAGGTTGGTCATTTTATATCGGTATATCCCAAGCGTTGTAAATCTGATATGCCAAAGTGCATGAGTTATAACATCTCCGAGCATTATCAGGAGCAATACAATGCCTATTGATAACATGGCATGCTTAAGCGTCTGACCGCTTGTCACCTCCGATACTGTAAGCGACGGCAGGTAAATTTCCAGATAACTTAGCCCAATGTTGACGGGTATAAACAAAGCGGTAATAAAGAAAGCGGCCTTGCTGTATTTCAATAGCATTTTTAGCGTCCATGCAAAGTTTGAAAATACGGAATATGCCGGCTTTTTCTTTTTCATTTTCACATCAGCTCCTTTCGCTTACAGTATATCAGAAAAAAGAAAGGAAAATAAATTTGTGCACCAAACGCTTCTGCCGGTGCACGAATTGCAAATCTCTATTATACCAATCCCTTTTTGAACTGACGTAATACCCACAGTTTAAAAAGGGATTGCACCCATAACACTAATCCCACAGTTTTCAAAGGGATTAGTTTAAACACATAATCCCACAGTTTTAAAAGGGATTAGTATTATTCACTCTGCGGCGGGCACTAAAAATTCCGAAGTAAAAGCACCGTCCTCGCTGTTGTACTTGACCCAGCCCCCGTGTTCCTCAATGATCGCTTCGGCGCGGCGCAGACCGAAGCCGTGAACGCCGTCCTTGTGAGTTGCGAACAATGAACCTGTCTTTTTCCTTTTTGCACCCGCCGCGTTAAGCATGGAAAAATAAAGCATATTTCCTTTCATGGACATAAAGATACGGATAAACCGTTCTCCCGCTGCTGTACGGCAGGCTTCAATAGCGTTGTCAAGCAGATTTCCGATGATTATACTCAATTCCACGTCCGAAACGGTTAATGTATCGGGCACGTTGGCTTTAACGGTTACGGCTATATTTTCCGCTTTAGCTTGTGCAATCTTTGCGGATAAAACGGCGTCAAGCGATACATTGCCTGTTTTCAGCAGAGTGTCCACATTCATCAGTTGGCTGTCAAGCTGTTCTATATAGGCAAGCGCACGCTCGGCTTCTCCTGCCTCAAGCTGACCTTTCAGCGTTTGCAGATGATTGTGAAAATCGTGCTTATAGCCTCTCATTTCCTTGTGAATGCTCCGCACCTCATTCAGGTGCTTTTCGGATTGCTCGGTCTGATACTCAACCAGCTTCAGATATGTTTTCTTTCTCATAGACTACCTCATACCAATCCATTTTTAAACTGACGTAATACCCACAGTTTAAAAAGGGATTGCACCCTAAACACTAATCCCACAGCTCTAAAAGGGATTAGTATTAATTATGTTCGATAAACGCTCGGTTGACATCATCATATTTACCTCTTGAAAGAGGCAATTCAAGGTTTCCGATATTAACCGATGTGCGGGAAATTCTTGTAATGTGTTTCAGAGAAACCACGTAGGAACGATGAATACGATAGAAATCGCCGCTCAATTTTTCTTCAAATGCGGAGATGCTTTCCTTAATCCTGTACTCTTTATCCTTCGTGTGAATGACAATGTAATGCAAAAATGCTTCAACATAGAGGATGTCCGATTCATACAGTTTGATTGTCCCGTCCTCGCAGGAGATTACGACAAAGGTTGGTTCCACCGACAATTTATCCGCTGCTTTATTCAGCACTTGTATCAGTTTATTATCGTCAATTGGCTTTAGCAGATAGTGAAGAGCGTCGACCTCATATCCTTCACCGACAAATTCAAAATGTGAAGTAATAAAAATGATTTCCGAGCGGTTGTTGTCTTTGCGGATTCGCTTAGCCAGTTCAATACCCGTTATACTCTTCATTTCAACATCAAGCAGAAGAATATCATATGCCTTATTATCCTCATATTCAAATAAAAACGCTTCGGCGGAATTGAATACGTTGATGTCGCAAGCACAGCCGTTCTGACTGCTCCACTTTGATACTACAGATGAGATGTATTCAATTTGATTCTGCTCATCATCGCAGATTGCTATTTTATATTTCATGTTAATCACCGTTATTCTCTCAATCGGTTTACGACATTTTTACCGGCAATGCCGAATTAAACAGGTTTACTGCTTTAATTTCTAATCCTTCCATTCTTTTATTTTATCATAATTCTTGACTTTTGGCAATGTTATATTGATTTCATCGGCAAATGAGGCGATAATAGATTCTTCTGTAATCATCTGTTCCACAAATCCGAAATTTCTTTACAACCTATGGTTGAGTTTTATTGCTTTTTCTTAAACATTTTTACAGTTGTTTTTTCTCTAAAAGTCAGTTATAATAAAATAGCAGTGAGTTTGCAAATTCGGCGAAATAATATAAAAATATTGCAGGAGGAAAAACATGTTTAATCAGGTTGACTTCGGAAAAAGAGTAAAATCTTTTCGGATAAAAAATAACTACTCTCAGAAAGAGCTGGGGTTTAGGATAGGAGTTTCCGAACAGGCGGTAAGTAAGTGGGAAAACGGCGAATGTTTGCCGGATGTTTACAATTTAAAACTGCTGGCACAGATTCTCCGCGTTTCCGTGGACAGCTTATTGGATACCGAAATTCAAAATCCCGAAAAAAATATCGAAACAATTACCATTGGCGGAGCGCGCTTTGACATAGTTGAAAAACCGGAAACCATATTTGCCGGAAAAATCATATACGCAAAGGATTTTCCCGATGTGGACAGTTTTAATTCCGCAATAGATTCACTGTCGGAAGAAGATAAACAAGCCGCATTCGGCAAATTGAAAGAAATAGTATTGCCGATTTACGACATAAATTTAAGCATAAATTTTTGGCTTGACGAGAAACAGCGCGCTTTTGGATTTGTAAGAGAAGTCATGACGGAAGAGCAGCCGGACGGCGCAGATGTTTACAAAATGCCTTCCTCATTATTTATACGGACATACGCGAACAAAGAAACGGCGCATCTTATCAGCAAGGAACAATGCGAAATATGGGAGCTTTTTGCGTATATCAGGGATTACTTTATGCCGACACACGGCTTCAGAACAGCCCAAAACGGAGCGCAGGAACTGGAAGTGTTTGATACATTTGAGCATAAAGCCGGTTATGCTTATATTCCTGTAGAGAGTGTAGTCAAATAAGCTCGGAACGGTAAATCGAATTTTGCGGAAAAGAGGGGTACGCATTTGGAAAAGTATAAAATCCTTATGGAAATAAATAGGAAAGCCATATTTGCAGAGGAAATATCGGACATAGAAAAAGAGAAAGCGGTATCGGTTTTACTGCACGGAATATGCCGTAAAGAGGATATTATAAAATATAAAAGGCGTATGAGAGTAAATCCCGAAACGGATAATATATATCCTAATTACTATATTCCACCGTATAACGGAAATAAAAAGCTGCGGCTTATTCAAGGCTATTTGCCGAAAACCAATATACTGTACGCGAATCATTATGAGCTGGAAATCATCAGATTGCTCTTTATGTTTGCACCCGAGAATGAAAAAGTTAATGAGCTTGTGGGGAATACTCTATACAGACTGAAAAACACCTGCTTCGGAAACTTATGCACACAAGGCGAGTGTATTGCGGCGGGAATCTGCGTGTTAAGATTTTTAGCCGTAACGCAGCCCGATGACTCGGAATGGATAGATAAATTGCTAAATCCCTTGGGTGATATTTTTCTTTCATTTGGAAGCGGACAGGCAGCAGCGCAGAAAGGAATACCGCTGTCATATTTACTTATGGCGTTTACCGATATAAACAACGAAAAAACACGATATTTAATAACACAAAAGAAAGAGTGGCTGTTAGATTTGCTGAGAAGAGGCTGGATTACAGGTAAACTGTCAAACGGTAAAAAATCGGAAGGAGACAGCTATAACTTAATGGGTAAATATATCATAAGAAATGCAATAGGTACTTTGCCGGAATATGAAGATGTATCTAAGTACGAGATATATGTAAGCGGCAAGGACGAACGATGCTATTGTAATATTTGATGATTGTACATTTAAAAGTGTCAAGCAGATGGAATCAGGGTTTTCACCGTACCTTTATTT
>JAAVIG010000061.1 GCA_014796735.1 Oscillospiraceae bacterium | reverse complement strand
ATGGCGATCTCGGAGATCATTCAGAACACCTATGAAAAATGTATAGAGGCGGCAAACGGAACCAGCTCCGACGTACACACACACGCTCCCGATCAGATGGAGATGATAGCCATGAGTGTTGAATCGTTCGCCGATGAGATTTCCCGTCTTATGAATCTTACCGTTGCCGACAGAAGAATTTTCGGCGGTATCAACAACGATGAAAAGGCATTTAATATAGATGGCGGAAACGTTTACTATAACGGAGTTCTCGTTGATCAGTACAGCGATCCCGAAATGTTCCCCAAATCAGCTTCTTCCTACTGCGACATCGGTCTGGGAATGACATTGGACGCAGACGGCAGAATCGATGAGCAGTCGGCGTTAAGACTTACCTTTAACGGTGTTCAGTGTACAGGCTGCGGCAAGATGCCCACAACCTCTTATATTGATCTTGACCAGATTGAAGACGGAGTTGAGTATTCCTTTGAATTGGCAATAGGAAACGACGGAGACCAGATCCAGAAATACAATATCACTTTTACCGGCGGCGCGGATTCAAATGCCAGCAGAGACGCGATAAATGCCGCTATTAAGGACGCCGTGGGCAGCGATAAGATCTCTGTTTACGAATACGGAACGATCGTCAACGGTCTTAACGGAAAACAGGTAAAGATAAAGGACACCAGCGAGGACGCAAAGCTCTATGTTGAAAACCAAGGCAACGCGTATTCCAACAACGTTATTCAAAGCATACTCGATGCGGCGAAGATGATAAGAACCGGAAACGGCAAGGAGATCGCGCGCTATGCGGATCACATTTACTCCTTGCAGACAAAGATCTCCATGACTCTTGCGGAGATAGGCAATACCACAAAGTTCATTGAGTTCAACCAGGAGCGCATCACCAATAACTTAGAGACCCTTACGGGACGTCAGAACGATCTGGAATCCACCGACTTCCCCTCCGAGACCACTACCTGGAAGATGCTGGGAAGTATTTATTCCGCAACTCTTCAGATGAGCGGTTCGGTTATTCCTCAGTCAATTTTCGATTTTATAAGTTAATTTATTCAGCCAATTTTTAAACGGAAAGGGAGGCGATTTTATGGTAGGCTTTAATCTTTTAAGCTACAATATACAAGACACCGTAATGAATACAACTATAAATCACCCCCGAATGGTCAATCCGGGAACCAATCAGCAATTTCTTGATCAGAGCACTGATCCCGGCGGCTTGGAGGTCCACACCACCGACGGGCTGATAGAGATCGATACAAAGCCGTGCAAGGAAAGCATGGGGTTAGGTCAGCTGTGTGACGAATCGCTGGTAAAGTACTATGTGGATAAGGGCTATCAGGTGGCGGACGAAGCCACAAGGCGTATTGTTCAGCATGGTGATATGGTGGAGCAAAACCGTACGCTCCCCTCTCAGATCGCAAAAAACGATTTTATGCGCAGAAATGAGCCTGTGGACGCGAATATCGCCTTTATTCCCTCCGTTCCTCCCGATTTAACCGTAAATCCCGGTACGACGGATATTTCGCACACCCCGACAGAGGTAAACATAGATTGGCACAACACGGATATTGTACCCTATCAGCTTCAAAGGGGTACGGTAAGCTTTGATATAGTGCAAAGGGCATACGTGGATATAACTTATCTGGGCGATCCGCTGTACTTCCCCGATCCCGAGTTTCAGGCGTGGGCTTAAGGTTAAAACAGACTCGGAAAACGGCGGAAGCTAAATAAAAAAGAAAGCTTTGGTACAAGCGGACACTCGGCGGCATGGACGTACGCATAAAAGAAACAAAAAAGCTCTTTTCGCGTTAACCGTGCCGACGCCGAATTTGCCGGCACTCCTCAAAAGGAAAGGTAGATTTTGATGAAGATTGAAACAAGAGATTTCGGTACAATGGAAGTAAGCGAGGATCAGATACTGGAATTTCCCAACGGTATATACGCCTTTGAGGACGCAAGGAGATTCGCGTTTATCGAGCTTGAAAAGGGTCAGTTCCCCGCGTGGCTCCAATGTATAGATTCCGTCAAGCCCTGTTTTATAGTGTTTGATCCGTGGCTTATATGCAAGGATTATGAAATAACCTTAAACAGCGGCGAAAAGGCAATGCTTGAGGTGGACGAAAAAACTAATCTGGAGGTTTTGTGCATTGCGAGAGTTCCCGAAGATTTTAAGGAGACCACTGTTAATTTAAAATCCCCGATAGTTATAAATATGGACACCAAAAAGGCAATGCAGGTTATTCTTCCGAGTAATTATCCTTACCGTCAGCCCATATTTAAAAATGACGAAACCGAAAAGGAGGGCTGATATGTTAGTTGTGACAAGAAAAACAGAAGAAAGCGTTATCATTGCCGACCGCATAGAGGTCACTATCTTAGAGGTTGCGAAGGATCGGGTCAAGATCGGTATTTCTGCTCCAAAGGATGTAAAAATTATCCGAAACGAGCTTCTCGATACGCAAAATATAAATGAGGACTCCTCGAGAGAGATTTCCAAGGAAACTTTAGAGAGTCTGTTCAAATTCAAAAAGGAGGATTAACCGTAATGGCTAATGCAACAAGCGCGCTCAGAATGAGCGGTATGAACTCGGGTCTCGATACTGAGGCGATAGTTAACGCCCTGACATCTACAACTAAGAGCAAGATCAACACCAGCGAAAGAAAGGTGCTTAAGCTTCAGGCTCAGCAGGAAGCTTACCGTTCCCTGATCACCAGCTTCACCAACTTCAAGGATAAGTATTTCGATATACTTAACGGCACGACCAGCTTGAAATCCACCGGTTTGTTCAACTCCTTCAAGAGCACTCTTACCAATTCCGCCGGAACAAACGTAAACGGCGTAAAGGTTTCCAGCAACGTTAACGCCAATCCCGGCACATATAAGGTAAAGGTACATCAGGTAGCAACACAGGCTACCCTTAAGTCCTCAGGCACAAACGGCAAGGCGGTAGACCTTTCTAAGTGCAGTGACAGCAATGAGACCTATACCATGTCCGTATCCGTTAACGGAAAGAGCAAAAATATTACTTTCAAGGGCGGTACGGAAGACGAGGTAAGGCAAAATATAAACGATCAGCTTTCCGTATTCGGAACCAAAACCGACGGCAGCAATATCGTTTCTATAGGTTCGGACAATAAGTTCACCTCCTCTGATAAGTCGGCGGTGGTTACCGGCAACGCGACTCTTTATAAAGATACACGTGACCTTGGCAATATCAGCAATATGAAAACGGGCAACAACACCTTTACCGTTACCGTAGGCGATACCACCAAGACCGTTTCTTTTACAACAATTTCCTCCGACTACTTTGACGAGATCTTTGACGAAACCGGCAAAATCAAGGAGGACGCCAACCAGAGCAAGGTCAAGCTTTTCAAAGAGGTTGCTTTAAATCAGCGTGAGGGCGAGATCTACGATCAGTTCAAGGCGTGGGAGGAAACCCTTACCGATGACGATAAGAAGGCTTTTTCCGAAAATATGGCGTTGGCAAGATATATCGCTTCTGTTAACGGCGCTAATGATAAGCTTAGAGAAAATGCGAAGAATTGCCTTGCTAATGATATGCTGAAGGATATTGAGAAGCATATTGAATATTATGAGACCGAAACAGGCGACGGCTTTAAAGCAAATACCCAAGACATGACAGCTGAGCAGCAGGCGTTGTTTACTCAGATCGTCAATGATTATAATGACAAATACGGCATTGATTCCGGTGCCTACGATCCTAAAGATCCCAACTTCGTTACATTTAAGCAGTACTTCAGAAGCGAATTCACCGATGCTATCAAGGCTGCTACAACCGAAGAAGACGTTGATGCATACATATCAAATGACGAAACGGGTAAGAAGCTGTACGAGAATTACGAAAAAGAGATACAGAAGATCGAGGACAACGCTAAGGCTAACACCGATAAGGCAATCGCAAAGGAGCAGAAGAAGGAGTATGACGCTCAATTCGCAGCGGCTAAGCAGGAAGCATACGACGCAAAGGTAGCAAGCGGCGAGATCTCCGATAACGAGGACGATGAAAACTATGTTTCTCTTGCCAAGTTCAAATACACCGAAGAGGAATTCAAGGAAACTTCTCATTATGCGGATTATGAGCAGAAGGCTCAGGAGATTGCCGACGATTACGCCAACAACGGTATAATATCTCTTGACTATGACAGCCTGAGCGAAGCTGACAGAATGGCTCTGTATGACGAAGCGGGTCTTCATACCGTTGCTTCCGAGGAGGATTACATAGCTAATTACACCAAGGAAGAAGCTGTATTCGATTTCAACAAGGCTAATATCGAAAACAATCTCGGTGCTTTGACTTTCAGCAACGAATTTTTCAGAATGGAAGCTACAGTAGACGACGACGGCAACATTACTTTGCAGGGCAAGGGTACATACACGGGAAATCCGAAGGAATTCGCAATCACTCAGTCAGCAATCAGCGTAAGCGATTTCGGCCTGGACAAAACCGATACCAGCGGCACTACCAGTCAGGTAGACACTACATCCAAGCTCAGTGAGCTGGGTCTTGAACCGAACAGCAACGGAAACTACACTTTCTCAATTAACGGTCGCGCTTTCTCATTCAGCGGTGATACTACCGTTTCCGAGATGATGCGGCAGATCAACGCTTCCGATGCGGGCGTTAAGATGACCTATACCACCCTGACCAATCAGTTCACTATCACCGCCAACGAATATGGCAGAGACGCGAATATCTCAATTTTGGACGGAGACGAGGGACTGCTTTCCGCACTGGGCTTCACGGCGGGAGAGAACTTTACACAGGGTAAAAACACTATACTCGAAGTGAACGGCGTTGAGGTAGAAACCACCTCCAATTCCTACACCGTGGACGGCACCACCTTTACCTTCTCTCAGTCGGCGGAGGGTACGGAGTTTACCAACGAGGTAAGCCGCGATTACTCCAAGCCCATTGAGGCTATAAAGAGCTTTGTTGAGGATTACAACAAGCTTATAGAAGAAGTTTTCGGATATGTTGACGACGAACCCAATTCGGATTATTATTTCCTCACAGACGACGATATCGAGGAAATGGATCTTTCCGAAAGCCAGCAGGCCAAGTGGGAAAAGCTTGCGAATAAGGGTATCCTTTACAGAGATCAGACCTTAACAAGCATAATGTCCAAGCTCAGGACGGTTATTTACAATACCGTTGATGCGGCGGACGGCAGCAAGGTAGGCTTGTACACATTAGGTATCACCACATCCAGCAACTGGAGCAACCACGGTAAGCTTCAGTTTGACTCCAAGATAAGCGACGAGGAATTTGAAAACATCTTCGCACAGTATGCGGACGAATTCAGCAAGCTGTTTACCGATCCCGAGAACGGTATCTCCGCTCAGTTCGAGAGCATCATCAATTCCGCAGTCAAGACCTCCGGCGGCCCCGGAGAAAGAGGCACATTGGTTGAAAAGGCGGGCGTTTCGGGTACAGCTTCCGCAACAAACAACTCGATCTACAAGCAGATCGAAAGCCTGAAGTCCACCATTACAAAATTGCAGAAGCGCTACGACCAACAGCAGGATCGTTACTGGAAGATATACTCCAATATGGAATCGCTTCTGGGCACCATCAACGGACAGTCTTCGTATATCAATCAGCTTATGGGAATGTAATACTGTTATCAAACTTCAGATTAAGATTAGTATAATCACTGAATATTTTTTACTGAAAGTAGCCTGTCAGCAAAAGCCGTAATTGTGCGGCTTTTGCTGCATTGGCACATACGAAAGGGCATTACTTTATGAATCCTTACGCAGCGTATAAAAAGCAGTCGGTTACAACTATGACCCCGATCGAGATAGTTATAAAGCTGTACAGCGAGACCGAAAGGGAGCTGAACAGAGCGATAGTTTTTATTGAGGACAAGAATTACGAAAACGCGAATAAAGCACTTAACAAGTCGATCGATCTGATCGCGGCGCTAAGATCGGTGCTTGATGTTAATCTGCCTATAGGAAAGAACCTCGATTCTATTTACAGCTTTATGGAAAAGCAGATCATAACCGCTAACGTTAAAAAAGACACAGAAGTGATCAAAACATTACTGCCTATGGTTGGCGAGTTAAAGGACGCGTTTACGCAGATCTCCACAATGTCCAAGGACGAGATAGCGGCACAGAGCGTACGTTCGTCAAAGTAACGGGCTGAATTTCATACTTTATCCTAATTGCTATTCACCGTTTTTATCTTCCATTCGCAGATAAAACGCAGTATACCAAAGATTCTTTTATACCAATCCCATTTTAAACTGACGTAATACCCAAAGTTTAAAATGGGATTGCACCTTAAACGCTAATCATCTGTTGAAAAAAGGATTAGTATTAAACACAGCCGAACCCCCTTCGGCTGTTGTTTTGATTAGAGCGATATGAAAGGAATTGCACTATGAAAACGGAAAATGTCAAATTGCTGGCGGAAAATTTCGCCAAGCTTGAACAGTACCTTTTAAAGTATAACGAAATAGGCGCGTCAATAATGAAGATCGAAAGCGAAGAGGTTGAGGAGCTGACGGAAAAGGTACAGGAAAGAGATGAGATCATTAAGGATATGGACAAGGTGAGAAGCTCCTGCACAGAGCTCATTGACAGCTTTGAGTCCGAAGAGGGTGCGCTTATCCGCGGAATGCTGACGGGTACTAATATAAATCAGCGTATAGGCGACGAGCTTGCACCCTTGCAGAACGCGATAGTAAGTCTTCGCTCCGCACAGCTTCAGGCGGCGGAAAGCGACAAGGCTTTGCAGTCTCAGTTCACCTCCCGCGCAAATGAGGCTAAGGAGGAGCTTGTGCAGCTTAAGAACGATAAAAAGAAGCTTGATTATTATTCCAGCGTTAACCCTACGGGGAAACTGGGAGGGTCGTTGGATAGCAGTTTTTGATTGGTTTCCTCAGGCGGCGGAATGCCTTTTTGCAACTGCGTTGCGGCTATGAGGTGCTTTTTGGGGCAAGCGCCAATTGTTTTGGTCTTAAAACTGCGTTTTATTTAATGCTTTATTTTTAGCAAAAACTGCCGATTTGCCTTTCTTGTAGAGCCACGTTTTATGTAATGTTTTCTTTTTCTCGGTAAGCGAGTGCAGCTTGCGCTCCCGCGCGGGGCTTAAGGTAACAGAGAGCAAGCTTTGTTGCCGCCGCATCCATGCGGCGGTTGGGGCTTGCTCCCTACGGCATCCTGCCGTCCCAAAGGGGGGGAGAAGGTGCAATAAGCTTCACCTTACGTGTATTCATTTAAGAAAAAAGTGCAGGCTTTATAATAAGTGCGTTTATATTAAGATATACTAAAATTCGGTGGAACTCATTGCCCCACTCTCCCCCCTTAGGTTTCACCT
>JAAVIG010000060.1 GCA_014796735.1 Oscillospiraceae bacterium | reverse complement strand
TATAACATAAATTTCAAAAAGTTGCAACCCGAAATTTTTCCTTTAACTCGCTTGCAGCTTTTAAATGCCGCGAGATACCCTTTTTTTGACGTAAAAAACATGGGAAAAATTTTTTCTTTCGCGCTCTGTGAAATTTTTGTGAAATTTTTCTGTAACAGAAAGCTTGTTCGCAAATCAACCATGTCCTGTTATCAAATCAAGCCGACAAAATCCTTGTAAAAGATCTCGGAGCATTGCTCGGACAGTCGGATAAGCGTAAGCTCTTCTTCGCCAAATTATTCCTCGCCCTTAGCGCCGCCGTTTTTCTTAAGATCCTTATCCGCAAGCATAAATTCGAGCTTTTCTCTTATCAATGCGGGGTTTGAACCTGCGGCTATCGCCATTGAGCCCTGACAAATTATCTGCATACAAAGTATTTCGTCATTGTTTGCGTTTTCAAGCGCACTGGCCAAAGGGCCGAATATAACGTTTGCAAGAAGCGAACCGTAGAAGGTCGTTATAAGCGCGGTAGCCATCGCAGAACCCAAGCCCTCTGAGCTGTTTTCCATTTGGGCAAGCATGTTAACAAGTCCTACCAGCGTACCCAACATACCGAAAGCGGGACCCAGCGCAACGCCCTTTTCAAAGAACGCCTTGTTGGCCGCGTGTCTGTCGTCCGTAAAGCTAATGGCTTCCTCTAACATCTCACGAATTTTTTCCGCGTCATTGGCATCTACAAGAAGCAAGAGACTTTTTTTCATAAAGGGATCAGTAGCCTTGTTTGCGCTGTCTTCAAGAGTAAGGATACCCTGGCTTCTCGCAACTCTGGCGTATTCCACTATCTCGTCTATGTACTTCTGAGGATTGTACTTCGGCGGAAAAAGACAAATTTTTAAAAGCTTGGGCACTGCCAACAGCGTCGACATAGGGAAGCTGGCGATCAGTCCGCCCAAGGTACCGCCCACAGTGATAAATACGCTGGCAGGGTCGATAAAGTCGTCCATTTTACCGCCGCTCAATATGCCGAATATTGTAAGACCGAAGGCTAATACCCAGCCTATGATAATCGTAATATTCAAAGGAAAGCCCTCCATTTACAGGTTTTTTTCTGCTTGGTTTATCTTTTTCCCTGTCGCGGAACTTCCGCGGGGGATAATATACTTTAATTATTGTATATCCGAACTGTCGTTTCTTCTTGAAGCGATCCGTCTGCTGCTGCGATTGAATTTAATTATCTCTTCCATGATCTCTTCCATAGACTCCTGAACAATGTAGCTGTGACCGTTGCTCAGCACTATAATGGTATCGGGACTCTGAGAAACGGATTCGATCTGATCCTCGTTAAGCAAGAACTGTTTTCCGCCCAATTTAGTTAAATAAATCATATTTTCTTATTCACGTCGGGTTGTCCGACGCCGTTCCTTTTTGATAATAATATCAACGAATGGGCGGCCGACCGTATTTTTACGACCGGACGCCGTTTTCGTCAATATGGTTTATTATGCCGCCGCTTCCATGCTTCGGTTAAAGTCTGATATTACCTAAAGCTTATCTCTTAAGGTTTACAAGCTCTTCAAGCATTGTATCGGTAACGGTGATAACACGAGTGTTAGCCTGGAAGCCTCTCTGCGTGATGATCATGTCGGAAATTTCCTGCGACAGGTCGGCGTTGGACATTTCCAGCGCGGTAGATACGATAGAACCGGTACCTACGTCGTTTGCTTTCTTAGTGATAGCCGAACCCGAGCTCAGGGACTCCTTCCAGTAAGATGTACCTACCTGATCGAGACCTTCGGGGTTCTCGAATACCGCCAAGTCGATACGACCCAATGCGATAGTTCCGTGAACGGTATGCACGCCGTAAATAACACCGTCGTCGTCAATGAACATTGATTCCAGATCCTTGGTGGTCTGATCCGCTTCGACAGAACCGCCTACAAGCTTAACGGTGTCCATTGTTTCGGCAATGCTCTTGAAGAAGTTGTCCTTACCGCCCATAAGACCGAGTCTTACGCTTGTATCTCCGATAGCCGCCGCCTGTGCCTGGCTGATACCTCCGTTAACTGTAAGCACTCTCTTTTCGTTTCCGCCTGCCGCCGCGGCAATAGCGTCGTTGATGTTCTGCTGTGTTACCTGCGCGGTATTGGGAACCCTGATCGTAAGTACGTTTTCCGTCCAGTTTGCCTTTACGCCGCCGTTTGTTGCAAGATCGTTGCTTGCGGCATTGGGGGTATAGCTTACGATATTGATCTCGTAATTGTTGGCAAAAGCGCCTGCCGTCTCTGCTGTAAATGTAAGATTAAGAACGTTGCCGCCGGTAAGCTCGCCGTCCGCGTCAAAGGACAGCGTGTTCGAAGCCGCTACTGCGTGCGTGTTTACAGGCATACTGCTGTACTCGAAATTCAAGGGGAGCACTTCGCCGGGAAGCTCAACGCCGCCCACTGTGAGAGCGTCGTTTATGGCCTGCTCAAGAGTTACTCTTGTGTCGTTCGCGCCCGTGGGAGCCTCGCCGGGAGCAAGGAAATCCTGATCCAGGTTGATCCTTACGGTGATGGATCTGTCATTCTGTGTCGCAAAGGGTGTTTCATCGGGACCTGTATTGATAATTGTAAAGGAAATGTTGCCGTTATCGCCGAAGGAGTTGGCCGTAATGGTGTATGTATATTCGTCAAGACCGTCCTTGTACACCTTTTCAACGCTTGCTCTTCTGTTGTCAACAGGAGGAACGTAAAGGTTGATTCTGTTGCTGGACGCTGCTACTCCCGTAGGATCGCCGCTTACGCCCAATACGATGTTACCGTTTGCGTCGCAGAGGTTGCCTACGTTGTCGATGTGAAAGTTACCGTTTCTGGTATAATAGATGTTGCCCGCCTGATCCATTACCTGAAAGAAGCCTTCACCCTGAATAGCGCAGTCGGTTACGCTGTCGGAATATGTAAGACCGGACTGTGTCATTACCTGTCCGATAGAACCGAGTCTTGCACCGTAACCTACCTGGTTAGCGTTGGTACCGCCCTTTATAACATCACCTGAGGTAGCGTAAGATTTGTTCTGATAGAAAACATCCTTGAAGGTTACGGCGCTTGCCTTATAACCTGTGGTGTTTACGTTTGAAATGTTGTTGCCGATAACGTCCATTCTCTGGTTGTGGACCTTAAGACCTGCCACACCGGAGTAAAGTGATTTCATCATAAGCTTATTGTCCTTTCCGTTGGGACTCAAACCGTTTGTTTACCGCCCGTCCGTCATTCGGGGCGGAGATGTTTCCTTTCGGTCCGACATCATACGATCACGGTTGAGTCTATGTTTGTAAATACGTTTTCTTTTAAATCCGCCTGTGATACTGTTGTAATAACCTTGTTGTTAGCAACGCTTACTATATACGCCGTGCCGTCCACCAATATAAGCGACTGACCGCAGCCCTTCTGCGCCGCCAATTCAACACCCTTGTTAAGCCTCTCCAACGCGTCATTTTCGGTTACGTCGATCTCTCTGCTTTCAAGCCTTTTAATGGCATGATTGCTGAATTGAACCTGACTTTTTCCCGACAGCATGGTGCGAAGCTCATCCGCAAAGGAATTTCCCTTTTCGTTGACCTTCGGTGAATTAACCTCGGTGCCGACAATATTATTTTTCCCACTTTCAACAGGCTGATTTATTATGCTTTGATTTCTCGCTTGTAAAAACTCGCTTAAAAGCATTTGATCACCCCGCCTTTCGTCAGGTTACGAAAATAATTCTTTCAGTTCTTCGTTTTCCGAAGCGCCCAATATCGACGTTTCCGTTTCGGGCTGATTGAGTACCGTTATCCCGTCGCTTTCCACGGGTCTTGTTTCCTCTGTGGCCGCTCTTGCTGCCGACTTAGTCTCCGCATTATCGGTACTTTCCGTTTTGTCGGAGCTGCCCGTTTCCTCGCTTTCGGTGCCGCCTACGCTGCTTGCCGTATTTCCTACCTTGATAACGCTGTCCAAGGGATAGGACAAGCCGCCCATTACGATACGGTATACGCCGTTTTCAACCTCAATGCTCTCAACCACGCCGCTGTCAATGATGGTCTGACCATCCGCGTTCGTTGCCTTAAGCATTACGTTCTTTCCGATGAGGCTTACCGCGTACGCGCCGTCTGTTGCCGAAACCGTGCTTCCGGTGGAGTTGCCCGCAACGTTCATTATCGAGCCCAATCCGTAGCGTTTTCCGTTTACCGTTATCTCAATGCTGTTTTCATCGCTGATGTCAACGCCCGTAACGACTCCCGTTTCAACGTTAAGCTTCATCTTGCCTTCGCTGTCCACGCCTGCGTTGGTAGCTACCGTAACGGTTTTTCCCGCAAGGTTCGAAGCGTAGTTCACCGTGTTGTAGTAAAGGCTGTCGCTGCCGGTCTGAAGCGCGGTAAAATTCGCGAGCTGTGATATGAACTCGGTATTGCTGGTGGGTTCCAAGGGGTCCTGGTTTGTCATTTCCGCCATAAGAAGCTGGAAAAACGTGTCTATCGATACTATCGACTTGCTGTTGTCCTGTTCAAAATACTTGGCGTATTTGTTTCGAACGTCGTCAACGCTGCTTACCGGTTCTGTATTATATGCCATGCTTTCTCCTTTCCGCCCTCTGATTGGGGCAAATTGCAAAATTATAATTTTTAATGGGATTTGCCGAAAAATTTCTTTGTCATACCTTTTTGCCGCTTAAGCGCTTGTCAAAGCCTAAACCGCTTCATTACCGAGTATTTCCGCAAACTGTCCCTCGTTTTCCTCGTCGTGTTCCTCGACTTCTCTCACGTAAGGATTCTTGCTGCTTCCGTCGTAATTCTGCTGTTCCGCTCTGCCGTCCTGCTCGGCGCCGTAAACCACCTGATACTTTTCAAGCTGAGTTCCGCTGTCTTTCATGCTCTCCTGCATGCTTTCGGCTCTCGAAGCCAGTATCGCCGCTGTCTCCTTATTTTCCGCCGTTATAGTAACGCTGATCTTTCCCGCGTTTTCCACAAGCTTTACGGAAATCCTTCCCAGTGTTTCGGGATTCAGGGTCATTGTCAGAACGGTTTCTCCGCCTTCTTCGGGAAGATTGCTGAAGATTTCGGAAACTATCTGAGTAACGATCTGTTTAACTCCGCTTTCGGTAGGTTCATAGGTCTTTGCGATGGGAACGTCCGTTACCTTTGAGGTTACTGTGCTTATGTCCTCAACAGGAACCTTTTCCGCCGCCTCATTGTACTTGGCGGGTCTGACATTCTCTGCCTTTTCCTCCTCTTCCTCGGGAAGCTCGGGTCTGTTTTCCTTCTTCTTCATTCCGAAAAGTCTTGCAAGCTCGTCAAACTCGCTCTCGGCTTTTTCTTCCTCGCTGACGCCGCCTAAACGTTGGATAACCCCTCCGTTATCTTCGGGCATCTCGGAAGCAATGACCGCCTTTACGGTTTCGGTGACCTCTCTGTAAAGGTTCTGCGCGATCTGCTCGTATTCCTCGTCCTCGGCTGTCTGTAATACCGTCGGGTTTTCATTTACTTCCGACGTATCACGCGCCTGCACATTCGGAATACCCTCCTCGCCTAAATTCTTGCTCAGTTCTTCAGACTGTGTCGATGCCTTGGTAACCGTCTGCGGTATCTCCGTTTCCTCGGTGTAAACCGATCCTTCCTCGCTTACTGCCGCTTCGGCTCCTGCGAATGCGCTTTCGGTGTATGAAGCACTTCCGTTATCCTCCGACTGTCCGAAGTCAAAGGCTTCCGCGGGCCGTTCTTCGGTAATATGCCGAATCGGTGCCGCTGCCGCCGTAGGTACAGGTACGGAATTTTCGATTTGCGCCGCTTTCTCCGCACCGATGTTTGCCGCCGTCTCGGTCTGAGCGTGAATCTCCGTCACAGCATCGGGATTTTCCGTGCTTATAACGTTTTCGCTTACCACAGTCATGCCGTCCGCCGCAGCCAAGTTGGTATAAACCGTACCTTCGCCGTTCTGTGCCGCTTCCTCCGCCGCTTGAACGCTTATGTCGAAGCTTGTAACCAAACGACTGCCGCTGCTGTCGGTCGTATACTCGGTTCTTACGCCCTGTACAACAGGTGCATTGGGATCGGGGAGACGGTAATCCTCACGCGGGGGTATTCTGCTCGGTATCAGCTCGATCTGTATATCCGCGCGGTTATACCAGATTTCCTTACGTGCCGTTTCCTGAGACGAGCCGATATCGACCCAATCGGTCTTGGTGATCAATTCGTCCTTCTCCTCATCGGCAATTTCGCTGTCCTCCGCGTTCTTCTCCGCGTTTTTCAGCATGTTGTCGATTATCTGCAAAAGGGTTCCGTCGATCATTTCCTCGTTCTCGTCCTCATCGTCGGTCAAAGCGGTTTTCTTATCCGTTTTGCCCGCGATTTTGTCCACAAGCTTCATAAGGAAATTCAGCGCCTTTTCCTCGAACTCCTCTTTATCCTTATCGGGGTCGTTCAAGTCCTCAAAGGCTTTCAGCATCGCTTTTTCCAACGCTTCGCGAGCCTGTTCGAGCAAGCTTGGCTTTTCTTCGCCCGCTGTGAGCTTATCCTGTACTTCCTGAGACAGATCTTCAAGCTCCCTGACAGCATTCTCATTGACCTTAACATTTGCCGACGAAGCGTACTCAATCTTCTGCGCCGTTTCGTACTCGGTGCTTACCTCTTCCGCCGCCGATGCGTCATATGTATCGGAAGCGCTTTCGCTTACCGATGAAACCGCAGCGTCCGCGCCGTCCGAGCCCGTACCCGTGACCGCTGCAGCCGTTTGACTGCCCGAAGAGTTTCCCGTGCCGACAGAACCGCTTGCCGTACCGGCAGACTGTCCAAGATCGGCATCGACAGTCTTATTCTGCTGTAAGGTTTGCATAAAGCTGCCGCTTGAAGTATTTGGAACGGTCTGACGTACCGACACTGAAGTCCGCACCGTCTGTGGTGTGACAAAGCCTGCGCCTATACTGATGTCCGTCAAATTTGTACCTCCTTTCCGAATAATTTATTTATTGAAAAGGGCAAAGCCCTGTTCAACCTTGGTAAGAGCTTGTGTTCATTGGATTTGTGTGCAAATTTGCCGAAAAGACGCAAGCAATATCCTATGAACAACATGCTCTGAATTTAGCCGCAAGTGTTCACGATAATAATTATACACTTTTTTATATAAAAAGTCAACAAATTTCAGACAAAAAAGTATATTCTTTCACCAAAAAAAATGGCAGGCCACTATCGCGGGTTGTGCAAAACGCTGATTTTCCGTAACGCTCCGCTCTTACCGCCTTTTTTACTTTTCCGCCGCGCTTTGCCTTGCGCCGCCAAAAAACTCCTCTATAAAGTTCTCGTTTTCCTTAGTCTCTTGTTCTCTGTATTCCTCCAGCTGGTGCTCCTCCAGCTTTTCAAGCTTTTTGACCTCTTTGGTAGCCTCAAGCACGTCCTCCAGCTTTTTCTCTATCTGCCTGTTTTTCTCCGTGATCTCCTGTCTCTTCATTTCAAGGTCCTGTTTTCTTAAAGTAAGGTATCTGTTGGCCACCGAGATCTCGTTGGGATAAGCTCCTCGGCGGTAAATTCTTCTAAGCTCCTCGGTCTTATCCGCAATAGATTTTTTTATTGCGTCTTCCTCCTCCCGAAGCACCGACAGCTCCGCCCTGAGCGCGGCAAGATCGTTTTTTTCCATTTCCTCAAGCTGCATTCGGTACTGCTTTATCCTGTCGAGGGTGAATTGAAATTTTTTCATCGTTAGAGCTCCCTCCGGAAGCAAATTTTAAATTGTCAATTTAATTGACCGCTTCCTTAAGCAGCCTTACGGTATCCTCCAGATCAAAGGACTCGTCCGTTGCCTGCATCAAAAATCCGTTTATCTTGTCTATCTTGTCTATCGCCTCGTCAAGCTTGGGGTTAGTGCCGCTTTTATATGCGCCTATCGCAATAAGGTCATAGTTCTGGTTGTACAAGGCAAGCAGATTTCTGAGCCTTGCCGCCGCTTCCTTATGCTCCTTGTCGCATATAATGCTCATAAGTCTGCTTATGCTGGGAAGTATATCGATAGCGGGATAGTGGTTCTGTGCCGCCAGCTTTCTTGAAAGCACTATATGTCCGTCAATAATACCTCTAACGGTATCGGATATAGGCTCGTTGGTGTCGTCGCCCTCTACCAGTACCGCGTATATCCCCGTAATGCTTCCTCCCTCGAAGCAGCCCGCTCTTTCAAGCAGCTTGGGCATATCATTATATATCGAGCTTGTATAGCCGCGCATTATGGGCGGCTCGCCTATTGAAAGCCCCACGTCTCTTTTTGCCATGGCAAAGCGGGTAAGGTTATCCATCATCAGCAATACGTCCTTACCCTGCTGCATAAAATATTCCGCGATCGCGGTAGCCGTCTGGGGGCACTTGCTTCTCATCATGGCAGGCTGATCGCTTGTGGCGACTACCACAACGGAGCGTTTCATGCCCTCCTCCCCCAAGTCGTTTTCTATAAACTCTCTTACCTCGCGTCCGCGCTCTCCGACCAACGCGATAACGTTAAGATCCGCCTTGACCTTTTTCGCTATCATGCCCATCAGCGTGCTTTTGCCTACGCCCGAGCCCGCGAAAACGCCTATTCTCTGTCCCTTTCCCAAGGTACAGAGCCCGTCTATGGCCTTTACGCCAAGCTCAATAGGCTCGGCGATCTTCGGTCTGGCGAGGGGATTGACAGGTATTCCCGAGATCGGCATCTCATCGGTGTAATATATCTCTCCGCCGTTGTCCAACGGATTTCCTATGGCGTCAACGATACGCCCTATCAGAGCGTTGCCCGTTTTTACCATAAGCTGCTTGCCCGTGTTGTCAACAATACTTCCCGGGCCTATGCCCTCTATATCGGTATAGGGCATCAAAAGCACCTTATCCGCCTGAAAGCCCACCGCCTCGGCAAAAATATAGTCCTCCGTGTTGCCCTTTTTGTAAACGCGGCAAACGTCCCCTATATTGCACTGCGGACCGCTCGCCTCCACCGTCATTCCTATTATTTTTTCTATTTTTCCCATGCTGCGCCTTGACTCAAAACCGTCAAGCGCACCCATAAATCCCTTTAAATCCATGTAATGATCCTTTAAATAATAGTCAGTTTTCGAGTGTTTACTCCAACGACTCGCCCTCTTGCACCGCATCGGTCACATTGACTGCTCCGGCATCTGCGATCGTCTCTTCCGCCCCGACAGTCTCAGCGGTTTCTGCGTCATGATCCGTTTCCTCAGCCGTTTCCACGTACGGCGCTTCGTTCGTCTGAGCCGTCTTGTTATCCGACTTTACAGTCTTTGCGGCTTTTGCGCTTTTAGCGGCTTTGGCTGCTCTTGCCGGCTTAGCTTCTTTTACCTCCTCGGCATCATCTGCCTCGGCGTTGCCGTCCTCTTCCTTGTCTCTGAACTTGCCCCTGCCCAATTCGCCTATCATCTTCAGCTGAGTTGAAACGCCCGCGTCAAGTATATCTCCGTCGCTTTCAAGCAAAAGCGTGCCCGATTCGCCGTCAATTGCTTCAAACTCCACATTTACTGTAGGTGAAAAGCACTTTTCCAGTAATTTGAAATCCGCCTCCACGTCCTCGCTCAGATCCAGCTTGGAAAGCGTTACTCTTATATTCTTCGCGCTGCGGAATTCCTTTGCGGCGGCGGTTATCATTTTTTCAAGAGCTTTCTTGTCCTTTTGGCTGAACACCGTCACAGTTATCTTTTCGGCGATCTCCATTGCAAGATCGAATATACCTCTGCGGTTTTCCGCCACAAGCTCGGCTTTTTCCTGTTCAATATCACTGCAAAGCTTTTTGAGGTCGAGCAAGGTCTCCTTGCACTTTTTAAGCCCTTGAATGTAGCCGTCCTCCTCGCCTTTCTTCAAACCTTCGTCGTAGCCCTCCTCAAGGCCCCTTTTCTTAGCCTCGTCAAGTGCCAGAGCTGTTTTTTCGTCAATTTGAGCAAGCAGTCTCCTGCCCTTTTCCTTGGCCTCCTCAACAAGCCTTTCAGCCTCCGCCTTAGCCTCTTCAAGCTCCTGATCCGCCTTTTTATGTAAAGCAACGGAATACTCCTGACCCTCTCGGCGGTATTGCTCCCTTAGTTCCTCCAGCTCGTGAAAGTCTATCTTGGGGGACTCTTCCTCCTCAACGTCTTCATTTTCCTCTGTCTCGTTCTCGGAGAGCTCACTTTCCTCCTGATATTCCGTGTCGTTCTTCGTCTCGGATATGCAGTCGTCAAGTCCCGCTATTTTATTGTTTATTATCGCATTGCCCTCGATAACTATATTTTTAAACGGGCTGCTGCCTTTGATAACTTCAAACATTGGTTTATTTCCTCGGTAGTTAGTTTAATTTTTATTCGGAACTTGTTCCGATAGGAGTGGTGTGCGGATTTTCGAGCGAAATTTTTCGTGATCAAGGAAGAAAAACGCAGGAATACTTGATCGTATTTAAGAGACTTTTTAAAGTCGCGCAAGTTTTTCTGACACAGAGCACGGAAAATTTCGCCGAAAAGACGTGCGCCGATCCTATCGGAACATGTTCTTAATCAAAATTGCCCGAAAAGCTGTATTTCGGGCAATAAAATGATTCTGTAGCTGTAACTGTAATTGTATCCGTGACCGTATCCGTCTTAAACCGTAATATTGCCTTAAGTATAGTCAATTCAGTTAAAAGAGCGTATTCAAGCCGCAAAGGCGCGCAAATGACCCCGCCGGAAAAACGCGCCGCGATCTCCGGCATGCCTTAAGCAATGATCTCGTCCTGTCCGCTCTTGGAAATGGTTACAACGCCGTCCTCTTCAAGACGTCTGATAATGGCAACAATACGCTGCTGCGCTTCCTCAACGTCACGCATACGAACATTGTGCAGGTATTCAACGTCGGTTTGAGTAGCTTCACGCTTACGGGTGGACATATTGGCGTAGATAACCTCGGCAACCTCGGCGGTAGAGCCTTTGATAGCGACAGCAAGATCCTTTGCGTCCACTTCGTTGATAAATGTCTGTATGGACATGGAATCGAGATTCACAATATCCTCGAACACGAACATCTTCTGACGGATCTCCTCTGCCAGCTTCGGATCGCGGAGAGCCAATTCGTCGAAAATGAACTTTTCGGTGGAACGGTCCACCTTGTTCATTACGTCAGCGATGTAGTTGATACCGCCGATTTCCATGCTCTCTGTGGTGACCAGCATGGCGAATTTACGCTCGAGAGTTTCCTCCACCGATTTGGTAAACTCGGGGCTTGCGTTATCCATTTTTGCTATTCTTTCAACTACCTCGATACGAATGTTTTTAGGCAGCTCCGACAGTATTGCGGACGCCTGATCGCTTCGGCAGTAGGACAGGATCAAGGCAATAGTCTGAGGGTGCTCGTTCTGAACCATTGCCAAAAGGTTTTTATAATCTGCCTTTCTTACAAAAGCGAAAGCTTTGGTCTTAAGCTGCTTTGTGATACGCTCGAACAGTGCCTTTGCCTGTTCCTCGCCGAACGCTTTTTCAAGTATTTCTCTCGCGTATTCCACGCCGCCCTCGGAAATTACCTTCTGAGTTAAGCACAGCTCGTAAAATTCGTTAAGCACTCCGCCGACCACTTCAACGGGCCAGTAGTCCATTTTCGCGACCTCGACGGTTATCCTTTCCACCTCGTCGTCGGTGAAATGCTTATATACTTCGGACGCGTTCCCCGCGCCGATGGCCGAAAGAACCATAGCGGCTCTTTGAATAGGAGTTATTTCCTGAGCTTCTGGCAATCCGGTTTCCCCCTTTTTATATAGTTATTCCGATCATTAGTCTTACTCGTCCCCTCTTATCCAGCTTCTTATAAGCTGAGCCACGATCTCGGGGTTGTTCTTTGAGAAATCCTGTATCTCACGTTTGAGAGCTTCGTCTCTTGTTTCGGGCATTTCCTCGCTTAAGCTGGTAAGCTCGAACTCGGTTTCGTCAAATCTGCCGAGATTAGCCATATTCTGGTCTCCTCCTTCGCCGCCTTCCGAGTAGCCGTAACCGTCTGTGCCGTCCGCCGCCGGGATAGGAGCGGAAACAAGGTGAGCGGGTGAGCGGCGTTTTTTTCTTGAGCCGGGAGCGTTAAGCGCGAGAATGAGCAGTACGATAAGCACTATGCCGAGAATTGTGATAATGGCTATCATTACCATGCTCTGGCTGCTTACGCCGCTTACGTTGATAATATCGCCGTCTATTACGGGATTGGTCACTTCTATAAAAGGAGTGGTTTTTATTGAAACATTGGCAAAATCCGCGCCGATAGCGTTGGCAATAGTGTTGCGCCAGCGGGTCTCCTCTTCTACCGTAAAGTCATTGTTGCTCCTTACCACCACCGCGGCGGAAAGAGTGGAAATGCTGTATCCGTCCTTTTCTATCTGTCTTTTGGTCTCGCCCACAAGATAATTTATATCTCTTGCGTATTCCTGATAGAATTCTCCGTCCTCGCTCACCTCCAGAGTGGGATAGTCCGGGCTTATATCCGCGTCCACCGTGGTTCCGGTAAGACCGCCCGTAGCCCCCAAGCCGCCCGACGCATTTTTAATATGCTCGTCGCTTACGATGCCCGACTGATTGCCGTTTTCGTCTACATTGGCACCGCTGTATACTATTTCTTCCGTCACCATTTTGTCAAAATCAAGATTAAGACCCACGGAAACATTGATGCCGTCAAAGGTATTTAACATTACGGTCTTTATCGCTTCCTCATACTCTTCCTTGAGTCTGTTGCGGTAATTGAGCCTCTGATAGTATATCTCAAGCCTTTCTTCTTCCTCCTTGGCGCTGTCGGTGGTCTTTTCGGGAGAAAGCTGGATACCGCTCTGATCGGTAATGGTTATATTGATTCTCTTAAGTCCGGGGACGGAATTTGCCACAAGGTTGTACATACCGTCGATCTGCTCCGGCGTAAGGGTGTCTCTCAGATAGAGAGTAACGCCCGCGGAGGACTCCTCCTTGGACTCGGACAGTACATAGTTTTGCGTTTGGGGAACGTTAAGGGTCACTATCGCGCTGTCTACGTTGGTAAAGGTTTTCAGCGTGGCTCCTAAGCGTTCTTGAAGCTGCTGAACCTCAAGCACGCGCATCTCCTTGTCGGTGGAAAACATTGTAATGCCGTCGTTCCATATGTCGTAGTTAAAGGTGGATTTGGGATAGCCCGCAATGCTCATGCTGACTCTTAAGTCCTCCACCATGTTTTCGGGTACAAGTATATCGCCGTTGGCGTTTATTTTTATGTCGGTGACGCCGAGAGTTTCCCTCGCGTATGTAGCTATTTCCGTTTGCTCACTTGCCGACGCGCCCTTGTAAAGCACCGCATAGTGGACTTGGCTCATAATGGCAGCCAGCACGATAGCCGAGACCAAAACCACTGCCACCGCGGCTGAAATGATAATAACAGTCTTTTTGCTGAGAGAAGAAAACTTACTCTTGAAAAAATTTCCTATCTTAGCAAGAGTTTCTTTTACTTTATCCATCAAATAACCTCTTTATATCGCTTTTTGTCATGACCGAGCATTTTTGTTAAATGCTCATTTTTATTATCTCGTTGTAGGAATCCACAACAGCGTTTTTGACGTTGACAAGCAGCTCGGTGGCGATCTCCGCCTTGGTTATATTCGCCTGTATCTGCTCTAAGCTGTCGGTATCGCCAAGCATAAGCTGCATAATATCCTCCTGCTTCTGCATATTGGCGTCTACCGCATTATTGAAGATGCCCGAAAACACGTCGAAAAACGTGGGAGCGGCAGCGCTCTCCTCCTCGGCGGCAGCAGTCTCGTTATATTCGTCAAAAACCCTTGACACCGACTCCAGAGGAGTAACGACAGATGAAATGGGAACTATAAACATAACCGGTTTTCCTTTCTATAGGTAATATCAGATCAAAAACAAATTATTCGCCTATCGTCAGCGCCTGCTGCGCCATTTTCTTCATGCTGTTAAAAATGGTGAGATTGGCTTTGTAGGAGTTGGTAGCTTCGATCCAGTCGTACTGCTCCTCCGCTACGTCCACGTTGGGCAGATAGTAGTAGCCGTCCTCGTCCGCGTCGGGGTGGGAGGGATCGTAAACGGGAGTCAGAGGAGTGGGATCCTCTTCGATAGAGGTAACGACAACACCATGTCCCGTGCGTTGACTGCGCTCCGACATGCTCATCTCAAGCACGCTGCTGAAGGGCATTTTGCCCGAAACGAGAGTACTCGTCTTTCTGTGAACAAAGTCTCTTATGTTGAGATTGTCATAGCTCTCGTCCGCCGAAAATACCACCACCTGTCTTACATAAGGCGTACCGTCCGAAGTTCTGGTGGTAGTGGCGTTGTTGACATTCTGAGAGATTATGTCCATTCTGAGCCTTTGGGCGCTGAGACCCGAAACGGCAATGTCAAGATTGCTGAGAAACGCCATTATATTTAACTTCCTTTCTCAAAGTAATAAGATAATATCCCGCAAATACGCTTTATATGCTGTAATGCGCTTTATCACGCGCGTTTGCTTTCAGTATGCGGTCAGTTTCTGCTCATAGCGGTGCGCATCAGAGTGAACTCACTGTTCATCTGATTGATAAGCGCCTCCTGAAGCAAGCCGTTTTTAGTGAACAAAGCCTGCTGGGTATCGGAATCAACGTTGTTTCCGTCGGGCTGATCATAAGTTTTTTTGTCGGTATAAATATAGCTCGACAAATGAAGCTCCTTTTTGTACTTCGTGTCTTCGGAGGCATTCAGCTTGTCCCGCAGCACGCCGCTGAAATAAAGATATTTACACTTATAGTCGGGGGTGTCCTGATTTGCGATGTTATGCTCGATCACCCTTTGAGACTGATTGATGATCTGCAGGCCCTCCTCAAGTATGCGAAAGCCCGTTGTATCAAAAAGAGCCATTTGTCTTCTCCTTTCAAAATAAAAGGTTTTGCGTCCATGCCTTACAAATATATCCTTGAATTTACTTTTTTACATTCGATCCGTGTTTTTGTATCCGAATAAGCATAATTTCCGACATATGCGATTTTTTCGCGCCTTCTTCTTGTACAAAAACTACCGTACAGATAATTATACAACAATAAAAAGAAAAAAACAACCGCTTTTTAAAATTTTTTGTAATATTTTGTGAATTTTTTATATTTTTACCAAGACCCCAAATATATTCACTGTCATATTGAGCAAAAACAAGTTCATGTCCGCCGGTCGAAAACGCGGCATAAAACATAGGATATAAAGGCGAAATCTACCATTTTACCGAGTACCGCGCGGCGTCTGCCAGTCTTTTCAGCTCTCGACGCTTGCGTACTATATCCGCCTCCTTGAAAACATACTCTTTTTTGGGAGGTATCCTTTCAAATTCTCTTTTTGCGGTATCCAAAGCCGCGGCGATCCTGCCGGGATGCTCAAAATCCATTGGCAGACGGATAACTCCCGCCT
Organism: Oscillospiraceae bacterium; assembly: GCA_014796735.1. Lineage (GTDB taxonomy): Bacteria > Bacillota > Clostridia > Oscillospirales > Ruminococcaceae > Ruminiclostridium_E. The sequence goes on along the minus strand of JAAVIG010000060.1, from coordinate 26,473 downwards.
TTTTATAGGATTTCTCCGCCTCGTTGTACCACCACTTGTCAAACACGGGGAATCCGTCCTTCACATGATAGCCCAAGCTGTTGCTTTCTCCCTGATAAATTCTTATTTCTCCGATCAGGATTAAATGCTTTTTTCTTTCGTCAAGATACGCCCTGTCGTAATTTTTCAGCGGTATAACACACACCTCCCGCAGCACTGTCCTTTTGCCGAAAAGAGTGTAGCTTCCTTTATACTTGCTGAACACCGCCGCCTTTTGAAGTATCTCAAAATAAGTATAACGTCTGTTGGTCCTTATGTAATGCTCGCAGACAGTGCAGTAGAGCCAGCACAGCAGCATTCCCGTCAAAACGCTCACGCCTACTGCCGCAGCGCAGGAAAGCAAAAAATCGGGATCGGTGACAAGCTTCATGTTGAACATCAGCGCCCAGATCACCATCATACAGAACTGCGCAAGGGGCGTTACCGTAAGAACAATGGCTCTTGTGCGGCGTTTTATGTACTTTTCGGTATAAGAATGGAAGTAAATATTCATAGCGCCGCCTTTCCGCTTTTTCCATCAATATTTCCTTAATTTTGCCTGATAATATTATACTATATTTTGGGTGCGGTTGTAAAGAAGAAATAATATACAGAAACGGAAAATTTCGGTAATTTTCACAAGAGATGTTTCGGTTTGCCGCAAATTTACAGAATTTTTAAAAATTTTTTTATTATTTTTATCAAATTTCAATATAACCCCTTGATTTATCGGAGAATTTAAGGTATAATTGTTCTATGTCATATACACTGCGCTAGTATACGATGTTTTGAATCCTACAACAGCTTTTAGGAGATTAAATATGCTTTCAAGAGAACGGATAGTCAAGCTTGATATTCTGACTCCCGATGAAACACACGCAAAGATCATTTCCGCAACAAATAAACAATTTTCACTGCAAAGCAGTACCACCGGAAGATCCGACGTATTGCTGATAATAAAAGGACGCGGTCTGCCGGAGGTAGAAACCGGAAACGAGGTAGAAGTTATCGCGCAGATGAAAAGCGGCGAAAGAGTAAAATACCCTTCTTATGTTAAGGTTTCGACAGATTATCAGCTTAATGTGGTGATGAGAACCGCAAAATCCAGTGTTATGGAGGAGCGCCGCAGATATTATAAGGTAGAAGCGGATATCGACTGTATAATAAACGCCATAGAAAGAAACGGCGAAAGAATCGCCCTGGCAACCCCCGCGGTGGCACGGATAAAGGACTTGAATATAGGCGGTATTTTCCTTTGCATATGCGAGGAAGCGCTGCAAAAGTCAGATATTCTTACGCTGACAATTATGATGGAAAACAAACACGTGGATATAAGAGCCGAGATCATACGAGTACAGACCAACGCTGCAGGAGATGTTACCGGCTACGGCTGCCGCTTTACCAACATAACCCCCGCCGTTGAAGAAACCTTTGCTAAATATGTATTCAGAGTACAGCTTGACAACTTTAAAAGCGAGGACTCATAACATAAGCAGTTGAGCCTTTCGAAAAAAGCGCTTGACCGTCGTTAATTTTTTGTACATTTAATTAAAGAATTCTCCTTTAAAAAGAGGAAGGACCGGTAAACAAACTATGAAACTGAAAACTGTGTTCAAAATTCTGATCGTCTCGTCAATAGTGTTGCCCGCCGCGATTGTCGGTACTATAGGAAGCGCGCAATACGAAAGCTTTTACGGCGAAATGGTCGCCAGTGAGACGCCTTCTGTCGCTTACAGCGCCGCAAAATCCCAGACTATTTTCTTTGACAGATACTCCACCGACCTTGCGGCAATGGGACAGATGGATATTATAAAGCGCGCCGCCGGCGGAGATTACAACGCTATCAAGGATAAGGTGGACGAGCTGCTTGTCTCCCGCGTAAATGCGGATACCGCTCTTAAAGATATTATCATTATGGACAGCAACGGTTATTCCGTAGCTGCGGCGGATCAAAGTTCGCTTTCGCAGACCTACAAGGATTTTGACAAGCTGTCGGCAGTGCCCGAGAACACCTATTATATAAGTGATATTTCTTTTGACAGCGCAAAATACGAGGGTACGTCCAGCTATATTTACATAATCAGAGAGATCGCCACCGCTACAGGCGGAAATGGCTATATCGGTGCGGCGGTAGACACTGCGCCTCTCTGTGTAGGTCTTAATTCCACATCGTTTTTCAACACAAAGGGCGTCATCACCTTTATGGACGCTTCAGGGAACGCGATTAACGTCAATGGTAATGTCACGAGAACCTCCGAGTGGGAGGCTCCCGCAAGTATAACCGCCGATTCGCTGGCAAGCATAGGAGAAAACAACAAATACGTTCCCTTCAATCAGAACGGCTATTACGGCGCCTACGGCAGAATAAACGACAGCGAATGGCTATGGGTCGCTTACTATCCCGCTTCCGCAGCATCCTTTGACGTAATGCCCGTGCTGATCATAGGTCTTATTGTTTTCGCGGTATTTATCGTAATAGACTCGATCATAGCCTTTGCTATTTACCGCCGCGCGATCACGCCTATCGGAATGGTAACGTCGGCAATGGAGGAGATAAACGCGGGCGACCGTCAGAAGCGTCTTCCCAATTTCAAGACCTACGAATTTCAGGTCATTTCCGAAGCCTTCAACTCGCTGCTGGACGAATTTTACGTTTCGGAGGACGTACACAAGACCATCGCGTCTTTGTCGGACAGCATGCTGTTTGAATGGGACTTGAAGGACGAAAAGCTTTTTGTTTCACAAAACTTCAAGGACACCTTTGAATTGGATTATGACAGAGCAAACATTTTTGACAATACTTTCTTTGCTTCGCTTATGAGCGATGTGGACTCAAGGCACTTTATCAAGGATATGAACACGCTCAACGAGGGGTTGAGAGAATACGTCGAAAACGAATTTCAGATCAAGACCAAGAAAAACACCGAGATATGGGTCAACATAAAATCCAGCGCAGTTACCAGCAGAAACGGCTCCGTAACAAAAATAATGGGAATGGTGACCGACATCAACAACAAGAAGAAATCCAGCCTTCAGCTTTCTCAGAAGGCAAGCTACGATTTCCTGTCACAGCTTTACAACAGAAGCACATTCCTTAAAGAGCTGCAAAAATTACTCGATCTTAAGAGAGCAAACGAAAAATACGCAATACTGTTTATCGACGTGGACGATTTCAAGTTTATTAACGACCGTTACGGGCATAATGTAGGCGACGAGGTTATAAAGTATGTTTCCGACACCATCAAGGAATGTGTTGGCAATGACGGAATCGCGGGACGCTTCGGCGGAGACGAATTTGTGCTTTGCGTAACGGGCAAGGAGAAGGCGGAAAACTGCGACGATTTCTCGATGAGCATTATAGACGCTTTGTATTCGGGATATAACTGCGAAGCCGCAAAGGTTATCCTTAACATTAACGCCAGCATAGGCATTGCCCTTGCTCCCGAGCACGGAACCAACGCGGAGAAATTAGTCGGCGCGGCTGATGAGGCAATGTACTTCGTAAAGAAAAACGGCAAATCCAATTATCACATTTACGATCCTAACATGGCGCCCGATCTCGATCTGGGAAATACTATAATTTAAATTATAAGGAGAAACACCGCGCAGTCAGAACTTGTACGGTGTTTCGTCGGCTTTTGACGATTTATTTTATACCAATCCCTTTTTAAACTGACGTAATATCCACAGTTCAAAAAGGGATTGCACCCATTACACTAATCCCACAGTTTTAAAAGGGATTAGTATTAAACAACCGGAAGCTTTTACGCAGGGAACGCGGGGAAAGTAGTTCCAAAAATAAAAAGGAGACCCTTAAAGAAAGGCTTTGTGAAAAAAGAAAAGGGAAAAATTTCGGATTTTCGGAAAGCCTGCTTTAAGAAAAGAAAAATATGGCGAAGGTAATTGCCGTTACAAATCAAAAAGGCGGTGTGGGAAAGACTACCACATGCAGCTCGCTTTGCGGATGTCTTACCGCGATGAACAACAGGGTTCTGGCGATAGACCTGGATCCGCAGGGGAATCTTTCATTTAGCTTAGGTGCGGACGCGGACGAGTGCTATACCATATATGACGTCTTCAAGGGTTCCGTAAACCTTTACGACACGGTTCAGCATGTGGGCTGCTGCGATGTGGTGCCCGCAAATATTCTGCTGTCGGGCTGCGAACTGGAGCTTACAACTGTCGGGAGAGAATATATACTGAGAGAACAGCTGAGCTATGTTGAGAAGGACTACGATTTCATTATAATAGATACGCCGCCCGCGCTGTCCATTCTTACCATTAACGCCTATACGGCGGCTAACGAGCTTATTATACCCATGGTGCCCGAGATACTTTCTTTACAGGGAATCGCTCAGCTTAAGGAAACTATTTTCGCGGTAAAAAAATATTATAACAAGTCGCTGGAGATAAGGGGAATATTGCTTAACAAGTATAATCCTCGGCTTATTCTCACCAAAGAGGTGGAGGACTTGGCTAATATGATCGCGGAGCAGCTGGATACCGATGTGTTTGAGCAGAAGATAAGCAACAGTGTTGTTATCGCGGAGGCTCCCGCGCACGCAAAGACCATTATGGAGTATGCGCCGAAGTCTAAGGCGGCTAAGGAATATACCGATCTGATCTATGAGGTATTGGGTATGGAAAAGCCTGTAAGAGTCGAGAAGAAGCAGGGCAGGGGAAGACCGAGGAAACACCCGCTGCCTGAGGAGCAGGAGTTTTAAGCTTTACTCGGTTTGACCAAAATTTATAATGAAGATTGCACCCGAAGGCGGAGCTGCGTTATTTTCGGAGAAAATAACGCGTGGCGGCGAAAGCCGCCACGCATTTTTCGTCAGAAAAATGCTGCTCCGCCCCTGCTGTGGGGTAGTTTTTGCGCAGGAACGGGGGTGTACGGATGAAGTTGGCAGGACATTGGCACAAGTCGGTAGGGGTTGAGAAACGTAGGAGATTGGCAGAGGTCGGCAGGTGGTTGTAAAAGAGTTCAATACTAATCCCTTTTGAAACTGTGGGATTAGTATAAGGCAAAGGTAAGGGCAGAGATTGGCACGGGTCGGCGGGCGGTGTTGATCAGCAGGGGAGCGGAAAGGGTTGGAGAAGTGAAAGGAGGTTGATGATCGGCACAAGTCGGCAGCCGATTTACTGCTTTCACATCTTGTTTTCCTTTTAAGATGCTTTTTTATTAAAAACCTCTGCCGCCCGCTTTACCATAAAACCATACAAATGTATACCTGCGCCGCTCCCTCAACTAACCACTGCCACCCCATCCGCAAAAATTGCTCCTACCCAAAAACTGCCCCACCGCAGGGGCGGAGCCGCAAATTCCCTAACGGGAATTTGCCCTTTCTCAGCCTACGCTGAGAAAGGTGCCGAATTTTCTCCGAAAATTCGGCGGCTCCGCCGCCTCCAACCAACCACTACAAAAAAGGAGAGCGGCGAATCATGGCACGAAGCGCGAAAACCAAACACGTACTTGATCTGGTAGGCACAGAGCCGGCCAAGAAAATGGTTTCCCCCTCTCTTCAAGAGCTGCAGGGAAAAGCACCTCCGCTGTTAAAACCACCAACATTGACCCTTGCGGAGGAAATGTCGGAGCTTACGGGACTCCCCGCCGAAGAATTCCAACCTCCGTCACCCGAACCCGAACAGCAGGAGGAACAGCCGGCAGCAGACCGGGGAATAACCTTTATCGTAGCTGAGCTTATAAATCAAGAGCTGGAAACGGTGGTAAACCGCTTCAATCTGACGCCTACAGACCGCAACCTGTGGGAGCTTACCAGAAGCGTTATCGAAACGATAAGACCCGAATTTGCGCGTGATGAAGAGGAGTATTTTGAAAAGTGCGAAAGGCTGCGACCGAGAGTGATCAAGGAAATGACCAAGGCTGCGGTCAGAGTTGCGGCAAAGGATAAAAGAAATCGGGAATAGTAAAGCTTTCGGGGGATATGAAAAAATATAAGCGGCGAAGCCGCCGCTTAGAGCGTTGACATCTTACCAATACAAACATACCCGTCAAAACCTCATTTTATTTGGTTCTGACGGGTTATATTTTAATCGAATTTTTTACTGCCCCGATATTATAATAAAATTAACCAACACGGTAAATTTCCAAAAAAATTTTCAAAAACATGTAAGATTTTTCAAAGAATGTTGTCTTAACCTATGAAAGTAACTTTCACAGCAATTCACAAAATCCCCTTGCGCTGCCACAAAAAGAGAAAGGAAGAACGCAAATGGAAGACGCGGAAATTATAGATCTTTTTAATACCAAAGACGAAACGGCGATCTCGGCCCTTTCTCAAAAGTACGGCGGACTTTGCACGGCGATATGCAAAAACATACTGCACAATTTTCAGGACGCCGAAGAGTGTGTTAACGAAGCCCTATTAAAGGTGTGGGAAACTGTACCGCCCAATACTCCGAGCTTTCTGTCCGCTTACATAGCCAAGATAGCGAAAAACATAGCCCTTAACAGATACAGGCTTATGCACCGTGAAAAAAGAGGCGGAAGCGAACCCGATACGGCGTTTGAGGAATTGGAAAACTTTGTCTTCACGGAAAGAAGCGTTGAAGAGGAAGCGGAGCGCAAAGAGCTGCTTGAAGCGATCAACGACTTTTTGGAAAAGCTGCCCTCAAAAAAGAGAATAATTTTCGTAAGAAGATACTGGTACTGCGACAACGTAGCGGATATTGCCGCTTCGGCGGGAATGAGCGAAAACAACGCTTCGGTAACTCTCAGCAGAACGCGTGACGCACTGAAAAAGTACTTGCAGAAAAGAGGTTATTGAGTTATGAAAAATAAAGATTTTTTGGAAATATTTGACGGCATTAACGAAAAATTTATCGACGAAGCCAAGAACAGTCCCGAACAGCCTGTTTACGCCGTGGAAACACAGCCCTTAAAGCAATCGTCAAAAAGATACATTCTTATCAACGTACTGAAAACGGCGGCCTGCGCCGCGGTCGTCTGCGCGGTGGCTGTCCCCGTGCTGATCCTGTCGGGAAAAGGTTCGGACAATGTAACGCCAAATGGAGGTCTGCCCGAAAATCCGATCTACGAAGGATCAAACGAGACAACAGAGAAAAACACCTACACCGATAGCACCGTGACAGACAAACCCGTTGTTACAACCAACGAACCCTCCGCCACAACCGAACCTTCTTACGACCCCCGAAACGAGATCGCGCCGGGAATACACACCAACGGGACGATAGTCTGCGAGCAAAACGGACATCACCGCGGTATCATTCTTTACGACAACAGCTCAAAACGGGATAATTTTGTACAATATATCAACGCCTTTGCCGAAGACTTGGGAAACGGTATCGCAACCTATGTTATGATAGCCCCCACAAGCGGCGAATACTACACCCCGAAAAACTTCGCGGAATACAACGCCTCACAGTCCGACGATATCTCATATATCGCGGCCGGCTTAAGCAATAAGGTGACAAACGTTGACTGCGTAGGCACGTTAAAAGAGCATATAGACGAGGAAATATACCTCCGCACCGATCACCACTGGCAGCCCTTGGGAGCATATTACGCGGCAGGTGAATTTGCGAAAGCGGCGAACGTACCCTTCCCCGAGCTTAATACCTATGAAAAAAGAGATATAGAGGAATACGTAGGTACTTTGTACAGCGTGGTTACTCAAGACGCAAACCTGCTGAACGACCCCGAAACCTTTACCTACTATATCCCCGCTAACAACTTTGAATGTTACTATTACGATACAAAATACAATTTTGACAGCAAGGATTCTTACTTCCTTGAAATGCCGGTTGCCTACTCGTATGAGATGTTCATGGGCGGAGACAATAAGATAGTAAGGATAGAGACCGATGTTAATAACGGCAGGAAACTGGCGGTATTCAAGGACTGCTACGGCAATGCGGAAATCCCCTTCCTTACAAGCGGCTTTGAGGAAATATATGTTTGCGATATAAGATATTTCGATTTAAACGCAGTGGAGTTTATTAAGGGACAGGGAATCACCGACGTACTGTTTACCATGTGTACCTTCTCGGCAACGGGAATGAATTGCGAATATATCGAAACAATACGCACCAACCCAACCTCCGCAAAAACGGTCGAAACAACTGCCGCAATCAGCGAGATCATTACAGACGAGGTCGGCAATGCTGTCGGAAATGCTCCCGATCCAATAATTCTTACCCCCGGCGATACCGACCTTATAGCGGAATGTGTTATAAATTCCGAATTCCTTAATAATGCACATGCACAAGGACACAGCAGCTGTACTCATCACGGACTGACAATAGAAATTGACAATAACAACACGCAAACGATCCTCCCCGCCCAATACGGCGAAAATGTTTACGCCCTGTGCAGCGGAACGGTGGTCTGCGCAGATGATGAAGGTGACTGCGGACGTCACGTAAGCGTTATGCTTGACGACGGAACATATATAACATACGGTCACTTAAGCGAAATGCATGTTCATGCGGGTGATACGGTGACCAAAAATCAGCTTTTGGGCTGCGCAGGTTCAACGGGAACAATAACAGACTGCGGAGTAGGCTATTATCATCATACCGAAGCACATCATCACAATAACGAAACCGAGCATCACGAAACCGTCACTACAAGCACGAGTCATCACGGAAGCTCGCACCACAGTGACAGTCATCACTGATAATTTGCAGCGTATAACGGAAATTTAAAATTTTAGCTGAAAAAAACTAAACAAAAATATAACCCGTCAAAACCGGTGGAAATGAGGTTTTGACGGGTATATTTTATTTAGAAAGATGTCAACGCCCGAAGCGGCGGCTTCGCATGGATGCGAACCGGCGGCTGCCCAAAGTGCCGACAAGGATGTCGGCACACAAAGCAGACGCTTAGTTGCCTACTTCTGTGTTGGCTTTAATTATTCACTTCGTGGGACTTTGTCCCACACCCTACTTCCTTTTTGCAGTGCAAAAAGGAAGCGAAAAAAACATTTGCGGCTTCGCCGCTTTCAATTTTTTTATTATTTTCCTATTACCCTGTCCTCTCTCATAGGAAGTCTTGTGTCCAATTTCCACAATCCGTCCTCATAAGCAATGGTGATAGGCACCGTATAAGTGTTCTCCCCGTCCGTCCATTCAACGGCCGAGGTAACGTCAAAGCTGCTTATAGCCCTGTTTTCGTAATTCGCCAAAGAAAAAGCACCTGTCTGCGGCAGTATCGAACCGTTTATTATATAAAGCCTCCCGTCCTTTTCAACATATGTCCGGTTTATATAAAGCCTTATATAGCTTTCCGCAATTTCCGAGGTAAAAGTATCTCTCATAAACTGCCGCATTTCCTCAACGGTCATAAACGGCTCTATCTCCAGACCGTTGTAAAAGCCGTGACCGTAAATGTCGTTTTCAATGGTCACAAGCTGTGCGTTCCAATCGCCGTTTTCGTCCGTTACAGGCTTGGCGTTGCCGAAGATCTTGTCGAGCGTCAGGCTTTTGTCGATCAGCAGCTGACTGAATACCGCGATCTCGCCCGTCACGTTCTCGTCGCCGTACATACGCACTACCCAGCCTCTTACGCCGTTTAACATATCATAGGTGCGCCAGACATACTTATCGCCCTGTACCCCCAACGCCGTCACCGTGGCGTCGGTCTCGCCAAGAGAGGTCAGAACGGCGGAGGAAACGTCAATAACAACCGGAGCCGCCTTTTCGCTCATCGACATCATTATTCCGCTGTCCGTCTCCAAAACAATATCGGGAAGCATATTTTCCACTTCATCGCCGTACTTGTCCTCCCAAAAGGAATATTTAAAGCCCTCGTACATTCTGTCCGTCAGCTCGTCAAGGTCGGCGGCGTAATCGGGGGAAATAAGCTTATAGCCGTTGCTTTCCTCCCCCTTTAACGGTATGATAGTGTGATTCCCGTAAAGAATGCTGTTGGCGGTCTCGGCGGCTTGGATGATTTCCTTAAACTCCGACAGCATCTCTTCATTGATCACCGCTCCCGCAGGATAAGGCGCGGGAAATCCGTCGGGAGCGGGTGTGGTTTCTTCGGGAATTTCCTCGCCCGCAGCAGATGTGGGAGAAGTGTTTTCGGGCTGATCCTCAACCGCGCTTACTTTTGCGGTGGAAGAGGTCTCCTCGGTTACCGCCGGAACGGTTGGCTGCGTTCCCGCGTCATTACTTCCGCCAGTATCGGGATTGCAGGCGGAAAACAATAGTGAAGCCGCTGTAATAAATGACAAGGCAATAAATGTCATTGGTTTCTTTTTCATATGCTCAGCCTTTCTGTTCAATCGGCAATTGTGAATTATCAATCCGAAAATTTCGGCAGTTCGTCCAGCGTAACAAAGCTTTCATGATTATAAGCCCGTTCCAAAAGCACGTTGGAGGAATACCGCTCCGTCAAGCTTCCGTTTTCGTCTATAAGAGTATCTCCCTTTCCGAGAGTGAACCAAAGCCAGTGGGTGTTGTCCTGCGCCAATGTATCGGCGTTGGGTATCATAAGGCAGTCGGTCATTGCGGCGGCCCTCACGGAATTGTAATAAGCTGTGCCCATAAATATACCGTTTCCGCTGTCGCCCGTGGTGTTGTAAATATTCTCGCCCACTATATCAACATATTCGTCGCCCGGGAAAAACTCCGCGCTTCCGCCGTTCCATACCCAGATTATATTGTTAAGCCCGTAGTATTCATTGTAGCGCTTCACCATTGTGCGCCATACCCAAAGATAGCTGTCGGCGCTTTCGCTCCACCAGTAACCGCCCTTTCCTCCATCTGAAAGAGGGGAAAACAAAACCGTTACCCCCTTTTCCTGCAAGGTCTTGAACACCTGAGCTATTTCGTCTATATCCTTCATTATCAGATAACATTCCCGAGATATTTCGCCGCTGCCGTAAAACTTTTCAATAGTTTCGGGAGAAGCCTCGGAAATATCGCTGTTTGTATACACGTTCACAAACTTGAAATCGGTCATTGAGGAAAGATAGTGGCTTGACGAATCAGAGGGGGAATACCATGTCCAGCCGAAGCCCACCAAGCCGCCCATATCGCTCCACTCCGCCGCCATATCAAGCTCGGCAAGAGCTTCGTCATAGTAAGGGCTTCCGCTTTGAGCGCAGGTCAGGTCTCCCGTTCTTAAAGCGGGCAGTCTGCCAGTTTCCTTGTATATCGCAGCGATCTCCGCGTTGGTGCCGTTAGTCACTCTTTGCCCGGTCAAGGTCTTCCTGCCGTAAATTTCGGAAAAATAATTCATTATCCGCACTGTTTTCAAAGAAGCGTTGGGGTTTATCGGCGCGTTGCTTATGGTATAAAAGCTGTCGCTTACGGTAGAGCCGTTTTCAACTATCACCTTGTCCATATAAGCTATGCCGAATTCGGATTGAAGCGTAATAGTGTTATCGCCCTTTTTAAGATAGATCCCGTTTACGGTAAATGGAGTAAAAGCGGTAATATCCTTTGCGTAAATTACGCCCTTGGACACTCCGTCATAGGTCTCATACTCGCCGTTATCGTAAAGCGCCCCTCCCGCTATAACGTTTACCCCCGTATCAAAGGCGCACATCTGAACGGTCAGTCTGTAATACTGTGTTGAAGGCACATGCACGGTAAAGGTCGCGTACTCGTGACGGTCTATCTGAATATATCCTCTGCCCTCGTAGCCCATTAAATAGCTATGGGTCGTGTTTTCGCAAACCTCCTCAAGCTGCAGGGTCTCGGAAAACTCCTCGAAGTTGATATTGAACTCCTTCTCCTCGTACTTGTCGGGAGAAGTGGTCTCCGCAGGTTCCGTTTCAGTTGGGGTAGTGCTTTCGGTTGTGACCTCCGTCTCCTCCTCGGTAATGGGAGCAATGCCGTAGTCTATTTCGGTGCAGGCGGAAAAAACCGCCGCCGTAAGCAGCGATAAAGCTATAAACAGTGCGGTTTTTTCCGCCAGTGATCTTTTTATCATAAAGTTATTCCTTCCACTTTACTACCGCTCTGTCACCGTCGTGAAGCTCCTCGCCGAAATTGATTTCCGAACCGTTTAAGGTAAGCTCTATATCCCTGCCCATAGGGTTTCTTGTATCTATGTCAACATGATTCAGCAGCTCCAAAAACGTATGGGGTATTCCGTCACGCTTTTCGGGAAGCGTCAAAGGTCTGCCGTTGAGCATAAGCGTCAGAGCGGGAATTACATCTCCCTGATTTTCTTCTTCCTCCGCTTTTTTATCCGACGCGCTTAAATTCTCCGCATACGGAACATAAGGGGAAGTATCGGACTTGCTGTAAGCGGGGCTCGACTCAGTGCGGGGTATTTCGGGCGCAGCGACCGAAGCTGCCGATTGAGCGGGAGCAGAAACGGGAGCGGGTGCGGGTGTATGAACAGGTACAGGTGCGGTAACAGGCTTAGCCGCAGCGGGAGCGGAAGCTTGTACCGCTTGGCTTCTTACAGACTCGCTTACATAGCTCTCGTAGGCTTCCTCGTCGGCTGCAATTTCCGTCTCGGCTTTAACGGCTTTTTTCCCAACGGGAGCAAGTCTTAAGGTGATAACGTCGCCGTCGGAAAGCAAAGCAAATTCCTCCGCATACTCTCCGTTTATGGCAAAGCCCTCCGTATACTCAACGCCGATGGAATTTAACAAATCGCCCAAGGTGAGTATTCCGCCCGTCACTATTTCGTCAAGTGGCTGTATTTCATACTGCGGCGGCTTTTTAACGCCGTTTACAAACGCCTCTATACCGAATTTATACTGCTTGTCGCCAAAGCTTACGGTACCCGAATGATACTTTCTGTAATTTATCTCGTTTTTCAGCACGGCTCTCGCGTTATCCCCGTTTTTGGCGGGAATAAGCTCAACATTGTCGCCCTGCGTAACTATTGAGGTAAGCCCTGCCGAATTGCCGTTTATCTTTATTTCCGAGGGAGTCATCATGCTGCCCTTGCGGAACACCTTATTCCCGTTAACGGTAAAGGCAAGTCCCTGACCCGAATGTCCCATAATATCCCCCGCCTTGTAGCCCGCGAGAGAAAGCACCTGATAAACGGTAAGCTTTTTGGTGTCGAAAACTCTTATCTTTTTGCCGTTTACCGTGATTACGGAAAAGTCGTAGCCTCTGTCCTCAAGAGCGGTAACGCCTATTCCTATGGGTGTAATAAATTCCGCGCCCATATTGAAGTCGCCTGTGTCAACATCACGGAGAAATTCTCCGCCGCCTACCGCTACTCTGTCCTCGTCAATATCTAACTTATCCGCAACAAGAGTGGGCAAGCCCTTGATAAGGCTTCCGCCGCCCACAAGGAAAACCGCCTGAGGGGATTCGCCGTTTATTTTGATTATGGTGTCGCAAATAGTTGCCGCCAGATTATCCATACAGGGCAGTATTTTTTCGATAAATTCCTCCTGCGTCGCTTCGTGAGGGATACCGAAAATGTCCTTGTATGTAATCACCTCGTTTTCGGCGGCGTCGTGCTTCATCTGCTCCGCTACCGCAAAATCAACAAGAAAGCTTCTTATTATTTCCTCGGTAATTTCATCACCCGCCACCGTTGCCATTGCGTAGGCAATAATGGAGCCGTCCTTTGCTATGGCAATATCGGAGGTGCCCGCGCCTATATCCACAAGGGCAATATTTATAAGGCGTATTTCCGGGGGAATAATAACGTTCATCGCGGCGATAGGCTCAAGGGTAAGGCTCTGCACCTCTAACTTGTTAAGCTCCATTACCGAATATAAGCTTTCCACAACTATCCCAGGCAGAAAAGCTACTACCATGTCGATCCCCGCCGTAGCGCCCTTGTGTCCGTTAAGCGAGATCATTTTATAGTCGTCGAGACGGTAAGTCACCACGTTATGACCAACGCAGTAAAACAGGGTCTTTTCGTTCGCAAGACTTTCGTCAAGCTCGGTCTGCGCTGCGGAAACTGTCTCCATTTCCATTGACGCCACCATTTCCTCGGTAATAATATCGCTTCCCGAAACGTCAAATTCCTTGGATACGTTGACGGTTTTAAGCGCGCGTCCGGCCGCTGCGATAGAAGCCCTTGTCAGGGTTATGCCGTTGCGCTGCTCCAGCTTTTGCTTTACCTGTCCGACTATTTTCGCGACCTGCTTTATATCCTCGATCTGTCCGTCAACCATTGCGCGGCGTGTATGAGGTACTACCACGCAGTCTAAAATACGGTATTTTTCATCGGCTTTTTCTCCGATAATGCCCACAACGGTGCGCGTTCCTATATCCAAGGCGAAAATTTTATCGCCCTGTGTTTCCTGTTTTTTCGCGGCTTTTTTTAAGATCTGGTCGATGTCCATATTAAGATAATTCCTTTCCTCTTGAGGAGCCCTTGTGCCAAACTGTCTTCGCGGCACAAAGGCGACGGGTTTGAAAGAACCCGATTTTCCAAGTTCTTTCAAACTTTTTCTCCATATATTTTTATTGTGCTTTGGGGCATCTGCGGTTAACATTTTTGGCATGTTGTTCAAGGCTTCGGGAATATTTACAGTTTTACCAGTTTATCGAAGGTCTGCTTTTTAAGGTAATCCTTAACCATTTCCGTGACCTCGCCGAACGCCTGCCGATAATTGCAGGGAAGTCCGTCCGCGCTGCAATTGCAGCTGTAATCCTCGGAAAGGCAGCGGCTGAAATGGTATTCACCCTCCACTATTTCCATTACGTCGTAAATTGAAATTTCGCTTAATTCCGCTATCAGTCTGTACCCTCCGTAAACGCCCTTGTAGCTCTTCACTATGCCTCCGCTCACAAGCTTGCGAAGTATTTTAAGAGCGAATCTCAAAGGCACCTCGGTGCGTTCCGAAATAGTTCCCGCGTCAATGCAGCTCCGGAAGGAATCCTGTTCCTTTACCGCTTCCACCGCAAGAGCGTCAACGATCCTTATAGCGTAATCGGTTTCAAGTGTGATATGCATAATACACCTTTTTCATTATTATGTATAAGGACTTTCCCGTAAAAAATTACAAAAATCAAGTAAAAATTACAAGTCAGTCAAGAAAATCCTTAAGCTTTTTGCTTCTTGTGGGGTGACGGAGCTTTCTCAAAGCCTTAGCCTCGATCTGGCGTATTCTTTCCCGCGTCACCTGAAAACGCTGCCCCACCTCTTCGAGAGTGCGGGGTCTGCCGTCCTCCAAGCCGAAGCGCAGGCGAAGCACCTTTGCTTCACGATCAGTAAGGGTACCCAAAACCTCGTCAAGCTGCTCCTTCAACAGCGAAAGGGAAGCTACCTCGGCGGGAGCGGGAGCCAATTCATCGGGGATAAAGTCGCCCAAGTGGCTGTCCTCCTCCTCGCCTATGGGAGTTTCCAGCGACACGGGGTCTTGGCTTATCCTTATTATCTCCCTTACTCTTTCAACAGGCATGTTAAGCTCGTTGGCTATCTCGTCAACGCTGGCTTCGTGACCGTTTTTATGGAGAAGCTGGCTGGAGACCTTTTTTACCTTGGTTATTGTCTCCACCATGTGAACGGGTATGCGTATGGTTCTTGCCTGATCCGCTATGGCTCTTGTGATAGCCTGCCTTATCCACCATGTGGCGTAGGTGGAGAATTTATAGCCCTTGCGGTAGTCAAATTTTTCCACTGCCTTGATAAGTCCCATATTGCCCTCTTGGATAAGATCAAGGAACTGCATGCCGCGTCCCACGTAACGCTTGGCTATGCTTACCACCAGGCGGAGGTTCGCTTCGGTAAGACGCTTTCTGGCGAACTGGTCGCCTTGGTTTTTTCGCATTGCAAGCTCGATCTCTTCCTCCGCGCTGAGAAGCGGTACTCTGCCTATCTCCTTTAAGTAGATCTTGACGGGATCGTCAATGGTTATGCCCTCGGTGGACAGAGCCATGTCCAAGTCGTCCTCGCCTGTAAAATCAAGGGCGGTGTCTAAGTCCTCGTCAATGATGAAGTCGTCAACTATGTCTATGTTGTTGCTTTCGAAATCGTCGTAAAGGCGGTTTATTTGATCTACGTCAAAGTTTAAGTCCTCCAGTACGTCGTTGATTTCTTTGGTGGTGAGCTTGCCTTCCTTTTTGCCGTGTTCGATAAGGTCGGTTATCATGTTTTTTCCGTTTTCCGTCATTTTTTCTTTCCCTTCTTTTCCTCAATCGGCGGAATGCCTTTTTAAAACTGCGCTTTGAGCTGTGAGATGCTTTTCAGAGCAGCTGCCGATTGATTGATTTGTAAAGCTGCGGTTGTTTTATTCGCAACAAAGCGGTATTTTCTTAATTCTTAAAACTGCGTTTTATGTAATGCTTTATTTTTAGCTTTAACTGCCATTTTACCGTTCTTGTAAAACTACGCTTTATATAATGTTTTCTTTTAACTCGGAAGCGAGTGCAGTATGCGCTCCCGCGCGGGGCTTAAGGTGACACCAAAGGGGGGCGAAGGTGCAATAAGCTTCACCTTACGTGGCTTCATCTAAAAAAATAGTGCAAGCTTTATGATGATTGCGCTTACATAAGCAACTGCAAAAAATTCGGTGAAACTCATTGCCCCACTCTCCCCCCTTAGGTTTCACCTTAAGAATCCCTTCCTTACCCCCCTCTATTGCGTAGTGCTTACGGTACGTTTTTTTGCTCCATAAAATTAGTGCGTGAAATGTCACTTATATAACTTGGTTGAATTGTTCAATGTCGGAAATTTGCAGTAGTGTTTTATTCACATTCGGGTCGCAGGTGCTTAGCTGTTTATCATTTGTTTTCATTGGTGATGTTGTGCGTTGTTCCCATATATTTTGTGCAATGTATGATTATGCTTGTTCCCCCAATTAACTTGTGCCGCCCTATGAATAAAAACTGCTCCTTTTGCAATAACTACCCTACAGCAGGGGCGGAGCCAAATTTTCGCCTTTGGCGAAAATTTTGAAATGCTGACGCATTTCAGCTTGCTTCGCAAGCGGCTCCGCCGCCCGACATCTGTCCTATACCCCACTTTTTCCTCTTACAAAAAACAGACAGCCCTTTCAAAAGACTGCCTGTTACATATTATTATTATTATTATTGACAGCAACCGCTGCCCCTACTTTAACTTCAACATTTCCCCCTCAACCGTCACCTTATCCCCCAACAGCTCCAGCGCCTTATCAAACAGATCCGTCACCGTGCTGCCCGCCCTGCTTATTCCGCACTGACGCGCAAGCTCGTTGTACAGTCCGGTTTTGTCCGCGGTAATATTCTGCTTCAATATCCCCAAAATTCCCGCCGCCAGTTCCTCGGGACAAATATGCTTTACCTCTCTTACAATATCGCCTGCCGCTCTGAAATGTATATTGTTCCCCTGATAATACAAAAATCCGTTCCTGCGTATAATTCCGTATTCTCCGCAGTCCTTCATTTCAATTTCGTACATGTTCTGTACGGACACCGTTACCTTTTCGCGCCTGAAGAAAGGAAGCACGCGCTTTAATAGCAGCTCCTCTGACAAAGGCGCTTCCGTTTCCAGTATCTCCTTCACCATAGCTTTAAAGTAGTTTGGCCGGTAGATTGGGATAAGCATATCCGTATCAGCCGCCTTATAGGGCGGGAACTCAAAGTGCTCTCTTTTCTCCTCCTCGAAATCTTCCTGATTCTGTCCGTTATCTTCGCCGTAAACATTCTCGCTCTGTTCGTTATATCGCATGGGCGTGTTTATTGCCTTTTCCGCCGTCTCCAACAGCCTTTGCCGTTCTGCCGCATTATTGCAGTACCAGTCGGTTGACCATACGCGGCAGAATCGCCAGCCCATCTTTTCCAGCACCTGCTGTCTAAGCCTGTCGCGGTCACGGGCGTTTTTCGCCGAGCGGTAGGACGCGCCGTCACATTCTATTGCCAACACATAATCCGCGCTGTCGGGTTTTTTCAAGCCAATATCTATTTTGAATCCCGAACAGCCGACCTGTGTGTTAATGTCAAAGCCGTTGTCACGCAGAAATTCTGCCACCTCCGCCTCAAACGCCGAGTTGAAGCGGTCATTGCGGTGATTGGAATCAAACGATTGCAGCAGTGCAATATCACCGTTTTCCGCAAAGTCCAGATATTCCTTAAGCAGTCTTGCGCCCTCCGCTCCCGTTCGGGTAAGGTCAATGTCTGTATGGTGCATTGAGGACACAAGCTGCACGTTGTGCTTTGCTCTCGTTACCGCCACATTGAGGCGTCTTTCTCCTCCCGCGCGGTTCAAGGGGCCGAAGTTGTGCAGAAGCTTTCCGCTCTCGTCAAAGCCGTAAGCCACGCTGAATATGATAGTATCTCTCTCGTCTCCCTGTACCGTCTCCAGATTCTTGACAAAGAAAGGCTCTTCCCTGTCCTTTGCAAAGAAAAATTCCTTGTCGGGATTGTTAAGCCTGCGTTCCCACAGCAGCTTGTCTATCAGATTTTGCTGCGACGCGCTGAAAGCCACTACCCCAAGACTTCTGTCGGGGTATTCCTCTATGTTTTTGTACACAAGCTCCGTGATATATTCGGCCTCCGCTCTGTTGGTGTGACTTTTGCGGTCAAAAATTCCGTTTACGTAATGGTAATCTACTCCTGTTCCTTCCCTGTCGCAGCTTGCCGAGGGGAAGGTGATCAGACTGCCGTCATAAAAATTCTTGTTGGAAAAAGCGATCAGCTGTTCAAAGCGGCTTCTGTAATGCCAGTTAAGCCGTAACTGCCGCATTGAAGCCGAGCAAAGGTCAAGCACCGATTCAAAGTCGGTAACGTCGCCCGTTTCCTCGTCATCCTCTGCCTCCAAGGAAGCGTTGAAAAAGTTTCCGGGCGGCATTTGCTTTGAGTCTCCGACTACTATAAGCTGATCGGCGCGGTATATCGCCCCTGCAGCGTCCTGCGGGAATATCTGAGACGCCTCGTCAAATATGACCGTATCGAAATGAATATTTCTTGAGGTCAGAAATGTGCTTACACTGAGAGGGGACATAAGAAAGCAGGGCTTTATTACCTGTATAAGCTCACCCGCCTCTGTCAGCAGCGCGCGTATGCTCTTCTGCCTGCGCTTCTTCTCCGCCTCTCTCAGCAGCACCGAAACCGCGCTGCCGGAGGATACCATATCGGGGGAGGGTCTGCGGGAGGACAAAGCCGCTCTTATTTTCGCCTTGTTTATCTCAAAATGCAGCACGTCCTTTTTCTTGAACAGCTCCGCCGCTCTGTCCTGTGAGATACGGCTGAATGAAGCCAGAACAGGCTCCTGCGCCAGTATTGCGTCGATCTGCGCGCTGTACAGCCTTTTTTTGTAAGCTAAGGGAATATCCGCCGCCGGAATGTTTTCCTCCATCGCGGCGTATACAAAGGGCATCAGTTCCCTTTGTCCTATCTCCTTCAATATTCCCCTGAATCTGCACCAGTTATCTAACCTGTACATTCCGCTCATACAGGTTTTGCATTTCATAAGAGCCGCCTGTGTATCCGCTCTGTCGGGGTCGAATACCTCGGGGTCAAAATATGAACTCAGTCTTGAATATTCCTCGCCCCTCAGTTTAAAGCAGTCGTCCGTTTCTTGACACAGCGCGGAAAATTCCGTCCTCTCCCTTTCAAATTCCTCGTTGGTCATTGTCTCTAGGCGTCCGAAGTAAAAGCCCGTTTGCAGCAGTGACCTTAAAAAATCCGTCTGCCCGTTTATATTCTCCCAGTCGCTTTCCGTACCCTTAAGCGCGCTGCCCACAACGCCCTTCAGCAGGCTTTCCGCTTCGCTCAGCTCACCCTGCTTTTTCTGATACTCCGAAAGTATGCGGGCATACTTCACCGCTTCTTCGTAAGAAGGCTTTTTCCCGCTTTTTCTGCTTAGTCTGAGGTCACTTACTATACCCTTGTATTCCTTTGAAAACAGTCTTGAAAAGCCGCCGTCAAACTGCTTGGTAAGCCGTTTGAGACAGTCCGAGCCGTCTAATCTGTAAATATCGCCGTCAAACTCGGAGCCTATCTCCTCTTTCGCTGTCAATATCTCCTTGCAGAGCTTCTCCGCCTTTTTGATATTGCTCTGCGCTTTTTCAAGCTCATTTATATTCAGCAATCGGGGGGTCAATACCGTGCCCTCCGCGCCATAGCCGAAAAATTTACGCCACAGTCTTGTCTGCTCTACATTTAAACAGTATACTCCGTATCTTCTTTCAATCCTCTCCTGCAAAGCGGACAGCGCGGAAAGGTACTTTATAGACGCGTCCAAGTCCGTTTTGACCTGATTTTTTGCTTGATGTGAGTTGTCGGGATTTATGTAGCCGTACCACGAATTTTTCCTGTGATCGACGCCTATTGAGGGCACATACTCGCTGTACTCCTCTATCAGCCCGATACATTCCTCGAAATATTCCCCGTTTTTATCGTTAATGTCGGGAATAAAGCAGCCGATGTCGTGCGCGTTTCTCACCGCCGAGTAATCCTCGTACAGCCGATACAGGCTTTTTCCTATATTTTCCCTTGTGCGGTGAAGCTCCGCCGCATAGCTGTCAAGCTGCTTCTGCGCCTTTTCCTTTGCGGTCAGCTCCGCATCCGCCTTGTCGGACACCGCGCTTTTGCTCATTCTTAAGGTATCGCAAAGCTCCTTTATAACGGCCTTTTTGTTTGCCTTGTGGCTGTGAAGCTCCAGGCAGAACTCGGACAAGCCCGCCTGTTTCAGTTTGTCGTATACCACATTCAGAGCCGCCGACTTTTCCGATACGAACAGCACCTTTTTCCCGCTGTTTAACAGCTCCGCTATCATATTTGTTATTGTCTGGCTCTTGCCTGTTCCGGGAGGTCCCTGCAAAACAAAGCTTACCCCCGTGCGCGCTGTTTCTATAGCCTCGATTTGGCTTGAGTCCGCGTCCACCACATTATGCAGCTCCATGAGCGGGTTATGGGTTCTCGCGGCAGTGGGCGTATTGCCTTGTTCAAACGCGTCCTTTTCTCCAAGAAGCATGCGCACGTTGGGATTTGACAGTATAATGTTCCCGTTGTCCTTAAGATCGCGGTACATGTTTACCTTTAAAAACGAGAATATCCCTATCCTGCACTCGTCGGTCACCTGCCATTTAAGGAGCGCAAGCTGCTCTCTTACAATATTCAGGTATTCCTTAAGTCCCTGCTCCTCATACTCGGGCAGTTTTATACCG
Source organism: Oscillospiraceae bacterium (assembly GCA_014796735.1). Taxonomy (GTDB): domain Bacteria; phylum Bacillota; class Clostridia; order Oscillospirales; family Ruminococcaceae; genus Ruminiclostridium_E. Next base: position 5,441 of record JAAVIG010000060.1, on the reverse strand, counting down.
TGCTCCGCCTCTAACTTATAGGCAAAGGTGGGGTTCACCGTCACATCGTCTCCCGATGACGTTATTGTATAAGGCTCATTTGATTTTTTACGCTCGATATATATGGGTATCAGCAGCAAGGGGGCTTTATACGGGTCTTCCGCGTTTTCCTTTTCCCGCCAGCATATCATACCGAACGCCATATGCGCCACATTTACGCCCGTTTCCTCTATGTATTCGTCGGCCTTTTTGTCTATGTTTTTTAATGCGGCGTTGGGATCGCCGCCTTTGTTGTAAATCAGCAGCTGATTTTGTTTTTTCAGCTTTGGAGAGTATTTTGCCTTATACTCCTCCCTGTCGTCCGCCTTTTCTTCGGGCTCCTCCGGCCGTACGTTATCCTCGGCGGGCGTTTCAAACACCTCTAAGCTGCTTCCGGCGTCCAGCTTTTCAAACAAGATGTGCGGCTCAGGCAACAGCACCTCCACAGACGAGGTCTTGGAGTCCTTGAAATTTATCAGATTGTTTCTTTTTCCCGTGTCCAATAACAGCTCCGCCCATTTGTCAAGCTTTTTTGTATCCACCCGTTTGCCCTCCCCGATTTTTTTGGATATACTCGCCGATACAGCGTAATTTTCGAATTGTGAGATATATGCACAATATTATTTACAGTATATCACATTAAAGCGAAAAATGCAATATTATAAAAATTGGGCGCCGCTTGACAAGTATGTTTCAAAATGTTACAATAAAAGCAATTATAACGAAAGGAAAGTTTCCGTAATGAATGCTAAAAAGAAAATTTTATCAATATTGATGTGCGCTTCGATCATTCTGCTGTCCGCCTGCTCGGGCAATGAAAGCGATGGCAACGTTACGAATGTTAACAGCTCCACTACCACAACCACACAGGCGCTTGACAACGAGATCGATTACAGCAGCATGGCTGATATAGGAGAGGTTGACGAAGCCAACGAGGACGGCACGGGCCCCGCTTATGTCAAGGGTCAGCTGGCGGGCGAGGTGCACGCACTTTGCTACTATGACATCGGTAAACAGGAAAAGGAGACGGCCGAGATATTTGCCGAACATTTCGGCGGGACTCTTACAACGGAAATAGCGGGCTGGAACGATTGGTGGGATAAGCTGGGAACGTATATCGCAACGGGCGATTCTCCCGATCTGGTAAGATACGACTGGATCGCATTTCCCTGCTACGCTTCAAAAAACACTTACACTCCCCTTGACGATTGGCTGGATATGGACGCCGATCTGTGGAAGGACATAAAGAGCGTTATTCAATCCTTTGACTACGCGGGAAAGCATTTTTATTTTCCCTCCGACGTAATGCCCGGCTTTACAATTACTTACAACAGAGCCTCCGTATTGGAGGCGGGCTTAAAGGATCCTATGGAGCTTTACAAGGAAAACAACTGGAACTGGAACACCTTTAAAGAGCTTGCCGCGCAGTGGGTCGATAAGGACCCCGACAACAACGAGGGGTTAAGAGGCAACAAGTGGATGGGTCTGATGTTCACCAACACCACAGGCGTAAAAATGCTTGACGTGACCGGTACGGATATTGTAAACAATTTAAGAAACGAAAACGTTGAACGCGCCATGAATTTCCTCTCGGATATGCGTAAGCAGGGGCTTATAGGCGACGGCTACGTAGACCCCGGCGCGGCTTTTGCGGACGGAAGCCTTTTGTTCCTGGCAATGGAATCCGAATGGACCTTTGAAAGCGCGCAGCAGGGATTATTCAACAACGGTCTTGAGGGAGAGATAGTTACCATTCCCATGCCCAAAGACCCTAATTCCGACAAGTATTATATTGCGGCGGATACCTTCGGTTATCTGGTTCCCGCCGGTTCTCCCAATGTTCAGGGCGGCGTCGACTGGATCCTGTCAAGCAGACTCTACGAATCCGACCCCGAAACAAGAGCGGCGGACTTTGAGTACAAAACCGCTCCCGGACCCGCCTATTACGATCTGTGCCCCGAATGCAGACACGATTATACCGCGGGCGACAATACTCTGACGGTCTGCCCCGAATGTGACACCCCCAGAAGAGAAAAGTTCAAGGCGGTGTACAGCAAGGAGCAGTACGATCTCATCGACGAAATGCTTCACTCGGATAAGTTTGAACTGGTGTTCGATAACGCAATGGGTGTTGACGGAGGGGTCACCGATATAATGACCGCCACCGACGAAGCTCTTATCGACGGCGTTACCTACCACGACGTGTCCTACACCACCATGCTGAACAGCAAGTATGAGGCGATAGAGGCGTTTATACAGCCTTACCGCGACGCTATGGCGAAGGCGGCGCAGAGTTGATCTGAAATAAACCATAACTATTAAATGAAATATGCCCGTTAAAACCTTGTTTACCTTGGCTTTGACGGGTTACGTTTTTATTGAGTTTTTACAGCCCCTCATCTCTTCGTTAGAACGGAGGAAGCTTCATTTCGGCAAGAACAACAATGTTTCACCTAATTTTCACATAAAATTCATCTTTTTTTTCAAATAAAAACTAAAGATTTTTCCGCCTCTGCCGATATTATACTTGAGATAGATTTACTCTCTTTATGAAAAAACGATCTGCGGCTTACAGGAAAAGGGCGCGTCTCCGATTCCCCGAATCCGCAAAACAAAACGAACACACCCAAAATCAAACAGAAAGGGTTGATCTTATGGAGATAAAGAATTTAATACCCAACGCAAGCGCGATACGCTCCTACGAAAAATTTTCGAACGTTTCCGCGGGCAAAAAGGAAAAGGGCAAGGCTCCCGCCAATACCGACAAGGTGGATTTTGACTTTGCGAGCGCTTTGGCGGCGGCAAAGGCAAACACTGCAAGCAGCATTGAGGCGGAAGCGGGCGCTGAAAAAATCGAACAGCTTCAGGCCGCGTACAGCGGAGATAACTGTCCCGTAAGCTCCGAGATTATTGCCAAGGCTATTCTCGGACAGTAAGGAGGCGGTTTTATGACTGTTCAGACCGCCGAAGTTATCATAAGATTTCTTGATCAGTATAACACTCACTTTGAAAAGCTTGCCAATTTTCTCCTTGAAAAGCAAAACCATATTCTCAAGGACGATCTGACATGGCTTGAGGACGCGCTGGTTGATGAGCAGAGCTATATAATGAAGGGCAATTCCCTTGAGGATAAAAGGCTTGCCCTTTTTGAACAGGCAGGGATCAAGGGAGTTAAGCTGGTGGATATGGCCGAGCTTTTTCCGGAGGATTATATCCCCGCTTTCAATCTGCAAAGTCAGAGGCTCAACAACTCTATTGCGAAAATAAAAAGGATCAATGAGATATCCAATGATTTGGTGGAGAGGAAAATAAAGGTACAGTCAAAGCTTCTTGGCGTAAACGAATTGACGGGAATAGGCGCTTATTCCGGCGACGCGCACTTTGTTAAGGGCAGCAGCGGCTCGGGTGGCGATATCATCGGCAATGTCTGACGGAATGCATCATAGTGCGGCATTTTTAAGCACTGTCTTATGACCGATTGACTGATTCGGGATGTTTAATCTTTTACGCAGATTTTTAGGAGGAATATTTATATGCGTTCAACTTTTGTAGGCTATGAGGTTTCAAAGCGCAGTATCCAGATTTCACAGAAAGCGTTGGATATTACCAACAACAACCTGTCCAACATAAACACGGAGGGCTACACCAGACAGAGGGTAGACTTGAACTCCACGTTCATTCCCCTTTCGGGCAAATACGGCACGAAGCTTTCGCGACTTTCCCTTACGGGACAGGGCGTTAACGCTTTCGGAGTGAATCAGATAAGAGACAAGTACGTTGACAAGCGTTACAGAGAATTTACCGCTTACGTCGCCGAGTACGACGTCAAAAAAAGCGTTCTGAGCGAAACAGAACGGATCTTGAGCGATATAGACGAAACCGGTCTTATCAAGAATCTGAACGATGTAAAAGCCGCCTTTGCCAAGTACGCGGCGGATTCCCCCTACAATCAGGAGCTTGCGAGCATTGTAAGAAACGAGTGCTATTCCGTTACTCAGACCCTCAGAAGCTATGCCACGCAGCTTGACAACCTCAAAAACGAAAATATAATTGAGCTGCAAAATTCCATTTCCGAGGTAAACGATCTGATCGACAGGATCGTTCAGTATAACGGAGTTATCACGGGTGAGTACAATATTACCGCCGCGGATAAGATATATTACGGTGAAACGGTTATAGGCTCCTACGGACCGAACGAACTTCTGGATCAACGCAATCAGCTTATCGACGAGCTTTCCTATTACGGCAACATCAGCGTTTCCGATAACAACGACGGTTCGGTTAAAATAGAAATAGGCGGTACTACGGTAGTAAACGGCACCAAGTACGAGCATCTTATGATGAAGGATTACGAGGAGTACGGCGCGGCGGTTCTCCAGTTTACAAACGGCGAGAAGGTCAGCGGGAACGTTTTCTCGGGAGACTTAAAGGCAAGAATGGATATGCTTAACGGCAACGGAACATATGCCGCTTTCTATCAAAGCACCGAGTACGGTATTCCTTATTACCGTTCCACATTGGACGCTTTCGCAAATTCGTTCGCGAAACTGATGAACGACCTTTGCGGCCAGTACTCCTATATCGACGCCGACGGCAATAAAGTTACGGAGATAGACCCCTCAAGAACAATGTTCGCCGCCGACAAGCAGTACGACAAGGACGGCAATGAGATCAAGGACGTACTCATTACCGCTTCTAACATCAGGATTTCCGACGAGTGGATGGCGGAAGCCACGATGATAGGCAGGAACCCCTCTTACAACGTGGAAAAAGACGAGCTGAGATGGGATCTTTCGTTGGACGGCAACATGGTGAATACGCTTTACCTCGGCTTGGATACACCTATCAAGGTAGGCAGAGCGGGCGAGTTCACGGGCTCTATTTACGATTACTGCCTGTTCGTTGACGACCGCATAGCCGAAAGCATAAGCTACTACGAAGAGCAGTACGACCTTAATTCCGACAACGCAAACGCCATTCTTGACACAAGGCAAAGCATTTCGGGCGTTTCGGAAACAGAAGAGGGCATCAACATGATGAACTACCAGAGGTGGTTCAACGCCAATTCCCGTATGCTTACCACAATGGATGAATGTGTTGACAGACTTATAAACAACACCGGTCTGGCAGGAAGGTAAGCGGTATAGCTTAAAACATCAATTATTTAAGAGCTGAAAGGACGATAATCAAATGAGAGTAGCTAATGCCACCATAACCCGCAATTACTTGAAGAATCTTGAAAAGAATTATTCCCTTAAATACAAATCCGAGCAGAAGATTTCCAGCTACCGCCAGTTCGGGCAGGCGAGCGAAATGCCCGCACAGGCGGCTACAGCCATGAGAGTGAGAAAGGCTATCGCCAATCTGAACAATTATCAGGAAAACCTTAAGACCGCGGATAATATTTATTCAAACGCGGAATC
>JAAVIG010000059.1 GCA_014796735.1 Oscillospiraceae bacterium | reverse complement strand
GTATCGCAAGCTCAATATGGAAGAATCAGTAAGAAAAAGTTAATGTTTAAAGCCGCCTTAGAACCTAATTTGTTTATGGATATTCTTTTCTTTCCTAAAAAGTAAATGCTGTTGCCCTGCAACACTGCGTATTCACCCTTTACAAACCCCGAAAAATATGTTATACTTAAGGTTAACACAATATAAATACATCTCCAAACGGTATCGAAAGGTTAAAACTATGAAGCTGATATACGCAATAGTAAACAACGACGATTCTCACGCAGTATCCTCCGCTCTGACAAAAAGCGGCTTTTCCGCCACGAAGCTCGCTTCAACGGGCGGCTTTCTCATGGCGGGCAATACCACGTTTCTGGTTTGCTCGGAGAACGAAAAGGTAGACGAAATAATCGAAATTATCCGTTTGCACAGCCGCAAAAGAAAGCAGTTTGTCCCCTCAAGCGCTTCATACGGCGTAGGCAGCTATACCAGCTTCCCCGTTGAAGTAAGCGTAGGCGGCGCCACCATATTTGTTACCGATATAGAACGCTTTGAAAAGGTATAAGCGGTTTTGAGATATGGAAATTTACGGTAATAAGGGCGCGTTAAAACGGCTTTCCGAGTACAAGGAGTCGGAGCGCATGCCTCATTCGCTGCTTTTTTTCGGAGACACGGGAACGGGGAAAAGAACTCTTGCCGATTACACCGCAATGCTTTATTTCTGTGAACGCGGCGGTACTGCGCCCTGCATGACCTGTTTAAACTGCGAAAGAACGGAAAAGCATATCCATCCCGATGTTATCTATATCGACTGTGAAAACACCTCGGTGACTAAGCTGAGGGAAATATTAAGGGACTCGGCGGGCGCGTCGGTGGAAGGCGGCATAAGAGTTTATATACTTTCCGAATTTCAGTTTTTCAACAGGGAGTGTCAGAATGCGCTTCTGACATACCTTGAAGAGCCTTCGGACAAAATGCGGCTTATTCTGACCGCTTCCAACAAAAACGGCATTTTGCCTACCATACTTTCACGTATCGCTCTGATACAAACCGAGCCCTTGACCGTAACGGAATGCGAAAACGTGCTTAAGGACGGCGGAGTTTCCGAAGAGGAAGCGGAAAAGTTAGCGCGTATGTATAAGGGCAATCTCGGAATGTCGCTTAAGGCGCTGGAAAGCGAAAACGCCGCCTTGTATTTTGATTTTGCAAGGGAGTATGCCGAGGCGGTATACAGCGGAGAGGAATATAAGGCGCTGACGGTAATTCAACGGCTTCCGCAGCCGAAGGACGATAAAAGGGAGCCTGTGCGCATGCTTGTCACCGAAACGGGAAAACTTTTTCACGACGCCTTTGCAAAGGCGTGCGGCGGAAAAGCGAGCTGCGGCTGCGATGAAGCTCTTGCGCAAAGGCTTGCGGAAAAATATCCTGTGTCTGTTTTAAGCGAGCTTTGCGAGGTGTCGCAGCATTTCGGCGGTATCGTTTCAAGCGTATATTTTAATTCAAAGATCACATTAAACGCTTTTACCGCAAGAATTTTTGAGACAGCGGAAAAAAACTGACAGTATATTGCATAATTCAATTGAAAAAAAGAAAGGAAAAATAAATGACTGAGGTAATAGGAGTAAGATTTAAAGAAGTCGGAAAGATATACTACTTTTCTCCAAAGGGCATGAAAATTCCCGCGGGCGAAAAGGTCATTGTGGAAACCGCAAGGGGCGTTGAGTGCGGCGACGTTGTTATAGGCAACTTTATGGCGCAGGACGAGGAGATAGTTCACCCTTTAAAGGAGATCTTCCGTGTGGCGACAGAGGAGGATATCGAGGTCTTAAAGAAAAATCTTGCCAAAAAAGCGGATATAATGAAGGTGTTCAGCGACAAGATCGCGGAGCATAAGCTGAACATGAAGCCGATAGACGTTGAATGTACCTTTGACAACGGCAAGATAATGTTTTATTTTACCGCCGAAAGCAGGGTCGATTTCCGCGATCTGGTAAAGGATCTGGCTTCGATCTACCGCACCCGTATAGAGCTGAGACAGATAGGTGTGCGCGACGAAGCGAAAATGTTGGGCGGTCTCGGTATTTGCGGAAGACAGCTGTGCTGCTCATCTTTTTTGGGTGAGTTTCAGCCTGTGTCGATAAAAATGGCAAAGGAGCAGTCCTTGTCCCTTAACCCCACAAAAATTTCGGGAACCTGCGGCAGACTTATGTGCTGCCTTAAGTACGAGCAGGACAGCTACGAGGAGCTGCTTAAGATCACTCCGAAGATCGGCGCCTTAGTGGAGACCTCGGAGGGCAGGGGTATAGTTACCGACGCCAATCTGCTGACGGGAGAGCTTAAGGTGCAGCTTGACAAAAACAAGGAAGCGCCGCCCGTTTCCTTTAACAGAGGCGATGTGAAACTGCTGAAGGATTCCCGTATCAAGGTAAACCGCGACGAGATAGCGGCACTGAAGTCCTTGGAGGATTAAAGGAAATCTCAACTTTGCCGGTCGGATAGTTTGACGCAGTAAAAGGTTTTATACTAATCCCTTTTAAAACTGTTGGATTAGTGTTTAGGGTGTAATCCCTTTTTAAACTGTTTACAACTCGGCAGTTTAAAAAGGGATTAGTATTATTGTGTTTTGGAAAGAAAAAAATCCGATATTTGTAAAAATATAAGAAAAACCGCCTTGAGAAATCAAAGCGGTTTTTCCGATATTAGGCTATTTGGCAGGTCCTGCATCTCTCGGGTTTCCCCTGTCGGTACCGGCGGCGTGTGGATGCCGCGAAATTTTCCACCTCAAATAACCATATTTTATCCTACTCAAAGTATAGCATTTTTTCAGATTTTTAATTTCTCGCCTGACTGTCCTTCAAAATAACGTCATGCGAGCCGCCCTCTACGATACTTGTGGAAGAAACCAAGGTAAGCACCGCTTTTTCCTGCAATTCGGGAATGGAAAGACAGCCGCAGTTGCACATTGTGGAGCGAACCTTTGCTAAAGTACGGGTAACGTTATCTTTCAAGCTTCCGGCGTAAGGCACATAGCTGTCCACACCCTCTTCAAAGGACAGCTTCTTGTCGCCGCCCATATCGTAACGCTGCCAGTTTCTCGCGCGGTTTGATCCCTCGCCCCAGTATTCCTTGACATACGTTCCGTTAAGCATTATCTTGCTTGTGGGGGACTCGTCGAAGCGGCTGAAATATCTGCCTAACATTATGAAATCCGCACCCATTGCAAGAGCCAGTGTAATATGATAATCGTGAACGATACCGCCGTCGCTGCATACGGGTATGTATATGCCTGTTTCCTCAAAATATCTGTCTCTTTCCTCGCAGACCTCGATAAGCGCGGTAGCCTGTCCTCTGCCTATACCCTTCTGCTCTCTTGTGATACAGATAGAGCCGCCGCCTATGCCTACCTTTATAAAGTCCGCTCCGCACTCCGCAAGGAAACGGAAGCCCTCTTTGTTTACCACATTGCCTGCGCCTACCTTAACGGTGTCGCCGTAATGCTCTCTTATCCAAGCGATAGTAAACTTCTGCCAGTCGGAGTAGCCCTCGGAGCTGTCGATACAAAGCACGTCCGCCCCTGCCTCAACAAGTGCGGGTACGCGCTCCGCGTAGTCTCTGGTGTTGATTCCCGCGCCTACCACGTAGCGCTTTGCGGCGTCCAGAAGCTCGTTCTGGTTGCTCTTGTGGCTTTCGTAGTCCTTGCGGAAAACGAAGTAAAGCAGCTTTCCCTCGCTGTCGATTATCGGAAGAGAATTAAGCTTGTGGTCCCAGATTATGTCGTTGGCTTCCTTTAAGGTCGTACCCTCGGGAGCGGTGATAAGCTTCTCAAAGGGGGTCATGAATTCCTTGACCTTTACATCGGTAGCCATTCTTGAAATACGGTAGTCTCTGCCCGTTACAATACCCACTAACCTGCTGTCAGCGGTGCCGTTCTCTGTGACGGGCATGGTGGAGTGACCTGTTTTTGCCTTTAAATCGAGAACGTCCTGCAAGGTCATTTCGGGGCTTAAATTGCTGTCACTTTTTACATAACCCGCCTTATAGGTCTTTACTCTTCTTACCATTTCCGCTTCGTCTTCAATGGACTGTGAGCCGTAGATAAAGCTTATTCCGCCCTCCCGCGCGAGAGCCACCGCCATTTTATCGTCGGACACCGACTGCATGATAGCGGAAACCAAGGGAATATTCATGGATATTGCGGGGGTCTCCCCTTTTTTGAATTTTACCACAGGAGTTTTAAGGGAAACATTTGTCGGAATACACTCCGAGGAGCTGTAGCCGGGCACCAACAGATATTCCCCAAAGGTGTGTGAGGGTTCAGAGTAAATTTTAGCCATTGCTTTCTCCTTTCGACATCGGTTGAAACTTGTTTGCGGAAAATTATTATATAGGTTTAGCGCCTGCCAGTTATCAGCACTGATGTGCCGAAATATAAAGCGGACGCTTGGTTGTTCTGTTTCTGTGGGGTGCAGACTTGTATCGGGCTTAAGGGGGCGTTACCCCCTCGCGGAGCTGTGCTCCGCTTACCCCTACTTCCTTATAGCAGAGAAAAAAGGAGAAGCCCAAGAGACTGTCGCTTCGCGCCAGTCTCCACGCAAACGCTTTGCGGACTTCGTCCGCAATTTTGCTGCGCAAAACCGCTTGTTGCTGAAAAAACATTTGCGGCTTCGCCGCTTTCAATTTTTCTTTTTTTCTTCTTTAAAATTCGTTTCGGTTCTCCAACGCCCTTTGTAAAGTAACCTCATCCGCGTATTCAAGACTGCTTCCCGCGGGAAGTCCGTAAGCCAATCTTGTTACCTTTATACCCAAAGGTTTTATAAGACGGCTTATATAAGAGGCGGTAGTTTCTCCCTCGATTGTGGGATTGGTAGCCATTATGACCTCCTCCGCATCTCCGCCGAGCCTTGACATAAGTTCTCTTATACGAATATCGTCGGGGGTAACTCCGTCGGCGGGAGAAAGAAGCCCGTGCAGAACATGGTAAACGCCGTCATACCCGCCCGCCCGTTCAAATGCGGAAACGTCCTTAGGCGATTCCACCACGCAGATTATTTTCTGATTGCGCCTTTCATCCGAGCAGATAGAGCATGTTTCCATTTCGGTAAAGTTCTGACAGGTCTTGCAGAAGTTGACCGACTTTCTTGCTTTTAATATGGAGGAGGAAAACTCTTCAACCTGTTCCACGGGCATATTGAGTATATGGTAGGCAAGCCGCCCCGCGCTTTTCATGCCGATTCCGGGAAGCTTCGCAAGCTGTTCGGAAACCACCAGCAGGGGGAGAGGATTGTATTCCGCCATATCAGAACAAGCCGGGCATGCTGAGACCGCCCGTTACCTTTTCCATTTCCTTGGTGGATTCCTCCTCGACCTTTTGAAGCATTGCGTTTACGCCCGCAATGATAATGTCCTCCAGATCCTCGGGATTGTCCTTGTCGATACAGTCGGGGTTGAGCTTAACGGATTTCAGCACCTTGCCGCCCGTCATGGTAAGCTCTATCATGCCGCCGCCCGCCGAAACGGTGAATTCGGTCTCGTCAAGCTTTTCCTGTACAGCCGCGATGTCGTCCTGCATTTTCTGCGCCTGCTTTATCATCTGGTTCATATTGGCTGCGCCTTTGTTCTGATATTCTGCGGGTAATCTTGCTTTCATGGTGTTGTCTCCTTTTCGGTTAGTAAGTTTATTGGTTTATCTGTCCTTAACGGTAACTTCTATTCCCATTTCCCTTGCTCTGTTCAAAAAGGGAGTGACTAAGTCCTCTTTTTCCTCTTGGGCATGAGCCTTTTCGGGTAATGTGAATATATCGAGCTTACCGCCCATAACGGTTTTAACAGCTTCTCTCAGCTTGACCGCCCGTCTGCCGCTTTGCAGCATTGAAAGGGCGGAGGTTGGAGCGTCAACGTAAATTTTGCCGCCGTACAAATAGGCACTTGCGCTTTTCAGAATGTTTTTTGAGGCGGCGGGCAACAGTGAAATTATATCGTTCCACTGCGCCAAGGGCTGCGAATCCGAAGGCAATTCAATGCTGCTTTCGGGTATGGGAAGCGCGGGCTGTTTTTCTTTTTCGTCATCGTCCGCTTTTTCTTTCGTTTTGGGTGTACCGCCTCTGCTTTCGCTGTCGGTTTGCTTTTCATTTTCCGTCTTGTGCGGGACTTCCGCCGCGGGGTTATTTACGGGCTTGTCCAAACTGTCGGTAAAATTCGCCGCGGGTTCCTCGGGCGGCAAGGGTATTTCGTCCAATTGCGCCGAGTCTCCGAAGGGCGGCGGCTCGGGCAGCGGTATATCGTCAATATCAAAGGGAAAATCGGGTTGAGCTTCATTTGAAACAGGCGGGGCATTTTGAAGCAATGGAGCGGCTTCGTCTTCCCGAATACTCGGCTGAGGCTCTTCCTTACTTACCGCTTCTGTTTTTTCGGGGGCGATTTGCTTTGTCTCGCTGTCGGCGGTGTCACCAAAATCAAAGGGAGCGGAAAGGGCATCGGGATCGGGAATAAGCTCCGATTTTGTATCGGCAGCAGGTTCGGAAACCGCTTTCGGTTCACTATGGGCAATATTTCCCAAAGAAAGATTATCCAAACGGTTTTCAAGCGCGCCTAACCTTGCGGCAAGAGCCTTGCCGTCGGAGGTAAGCTTCGGAGAACAAAGCCGTATAAAAAGCTGCTCGGTAAGCAGTCTTGCCTGCCCCGTCTGCTTCATTCGGTTTATGTTGTCCAAGCTGTCGGATACTAAATCCACCTGCCGCATTATTTCATCGAGCGACAATTTTTTACACTGCTCCGAGTACCGCTTAAGCTCCTCGTCGGTGCCTTTTACAAAGCTGCTGTCAACGGTCTTTGTAAGCATTAAATTACGATAATGAAGCGTCAATTCCTCTATAAGCCGGCAAAGGTCTTTTCCCTTGCCTATAAGGTCGTCCAGAAGCTTTAATGCCTCGGCGGGCTTTTGTTTTATCACCGCCTCGGAAAAGGCGAACAAATAACCGCTGTCGGCAACGCCGCTGCTTTTCCTTACCGCTTCCTCGTCCACCGTGCTGCTTGAGGAAACACACTGATCCAGCAATGACCACGCGTCGCGCATCGCGCCGTCGGACAGTCTTGCTATAAGTGCGGCGGCATTTTCGGTAAGGGTAATATTTTCCTTTTCCGCCACCTCCAACAAGCGTTTTTTCGCTTCCTCGGGGTCGATTTTTGAGAACAAAAACTGCTGACACCTTGAAAGAATGGTTGCGGGCACTTTATAGTATTCGGTAGTCGCCAATATAAATATTACATGCTCGGGCGGCTCCTCAAGGGTTTTCAGAAGCGCGTTGAACGCCGAATCCGAAAGCATGTGCACCTCGTCTATTATATAGACCTTGTACTTGCAGTCTATGGGGGTGTATATTACCTCGTCGCGTATCTGCCTTATGCTGTCTACGCCGTTGTTTGAGGCGGCGTCTATCTCTATAATATCGGTGGTGCCGTCGGCTATCGCTTTGCACGCCTTACATTCGCCGCAGGGGTTACCGTTTACGGGTGACAGGCAGTTCACCGCCTTAGCCATTATTTTGGCGCAGGAGGTCTTGCCCGTGCCGCGGGTGCCGGTAAACAGGTAGGCGTGAGCAATCTGTCCGGTGGCTATCTGATTTTTTAGGGTAGTGGTGATATGCTCCTGAGAAATAACGTCGTCAAAGGTACTTGGACGGTATTTTCGGTATAGCGCTAAATACATTTGATGAAGTTCCTTTCTGTGGAGTTAAATTATATATTGAGCCTCTCATTACGGGGCAGGTTACCTGCTCACAGTCGGAAATCCGCTTAATGCTGCTCGGTTCCCCGCCTGACATGGTTCACGGCACCGCCTTGAGCAGGGCTTCCCGCACCCGTAATCAAAGGCCCAATAAAAATGTTCTTTGCAGAAATTGTTAAACTATATTATAACACGTTTTGTCAAAAAAATCAAGAGGAAATTTTAAGGTTTGAGGATTAGCATAAAATTTTTATTGCAGATATTTTTGAATTTCGGATTTTAATATAGGCAAATCTGTATGAATAGTATCCCAAACAATGCTCATATCAACACCCGAATACCCATGAACTATTCTGTTGCGCATACCGTAAAGCTGTTTCCATGGTATGTTTTTTATCTCTGATTTAAGCTCATCGCTCATGGAAAACTTTGCAAGCTCGCCTATTTGCATAAGATTGAATACGCAGGCTTCAACCCGCATAATATCTTGCTGAAATTCGTCAAGATTATTGCAGTTTTTGCAGTATTCCAAAACCGAGACAATATGATTGTATATTTTCTCTAAAACCTGTTTATCTTTACTGTTCATAAATCACCACCCCGCTGCTAACGATCTCTTCCTCAACCTTCGAGCCCTCCCTGATTTGCGAAGTGTCAAGAAGATCAACCGACTTTCCTAACGATGTAACAACATCTTCAAGCAATCCGTAAAAAGCAAGCCCCTTAAGTCCGCTGTCCACCAAAATATCAATATCGCTCCGTTCTCCTGCAAGCCCCTTTGCGTATGAACCGAAAAGAACAGCTTTTTTTACGTTGTGGCTGATAAATACGGGCTGCAATATAGCTTGTATCTGCTGCTTTGTATATATTTTTTCCGGCATTTTATTCAGCTCACTTTCCGAGATAATATCTTATATTTATTATACACTGTTTTTAATATATGTCAATATATTTTATATACAGTTACGCTTTCTTATCCTCCCTGCAATAATTATCCAAAAACTCCCTTAAGCACTCCAACGCTCCCTCGCTCTCATTTATCCTCACCTTAACATTGACCCTGCCCGTCATATTAAGCGCAACTCTGTTCTTCATAACGTCGCTGCACACTCCTATCATTTCAAGATCGGGCTTTTCAATGTAAAACAGCAAATACTCCCCGCTTTGCACTATCTCATCTATCCCCGCCTTTTCTGCTCTGCTCCTTAAAACGGCGACCTGTATAAGACCGTACACCGATTTCGGCACATCGCCGTAGCGGTCTATAAGCTCGTCGGTTATATCCAACATATCCTGCTCGTTTTTAACGGAAGCTATCTTTCGGTAGCAGGTGATGCGCTGCGCGGAGCTTGGCACATAGCTTTCGGGTATATAAGCGTTGATTTTTATATCTATAAGGCATTCCTTTGCCCGCTTTGCGTTTTCGCCTTCCTCCTGCCCCTGCTCCTTTACCGCCTCGTCCAGCAGCTTTAAATACATATCGTAGCCCACTGCCGTCAAATGTCCCGACTGACTTGCACCCAAAATAGAACCCGCCCCTCGTATCTCCAAGTCTCTCATGGCGATCCTGAAACCGCTTCCGAATCGGGTAAACTCTCTTATGGCGTCAAGCCGCTTCGTTGCCACCTCGGACAGCACCTTTCCGCGTTTAAAGGTAAAGTAAGCAAAGGCGCGCCTGTTGGTGCGTCCGACGCGTCCTCTGAGCTGGTGAAGTTGCGCCAGCCCCATATTTTCCGCGCCCTCAATTATCAAGGTGTTGCAGTTGGGAACGTCAACTCCCGTTTCTATCAGAGTGGTACAAACCAAAAGATTTATTTCCCCGTTTAAAAGCCTGCTCCACACCTCCAGCAGCTCGTCCTCCTCCATTTTCCCGTGCGCAATGCCTATGGACGCTTCGGGTACAAGCTCATGAAGCCTTGCGGCGCAGTTTACTATGCTTTCAACGCGGTTGTGGATATAATAGACCTGTCCGTTTCGGCGCAGCTCCTTGTTTATGGCGGAGGCAACTATCCCCCAGTCGTGTTCCATAACATAGGTCGTTATGGGCTGTCTGTCCTGAGGGGGAGTTTCGATAACGCTCATGTCTCTTATTCCCGTCATAGCCATATTTAGGGTACGGGGAATAGGGGTGGCGGATAAGGTCAGTATATCCACCCCCGAAAACATTTCCTTGAACCGCTCCTTATGGGCAACGCCGAATCTTTGCTCCTCGTCGATTATAACCAAGCCAAGGTCTTTAAATTCTACGTCCTTCTGCACAAGACGGTGAGTTCCTATCACTATATCGACCAACCCTTTTTTTAGGTCGTCAAGCGTTTTCTTCTGCTCCTTGGGAGTAACGAAACGGGAAAGCAGGGCGATTTTTGCGGGGTACCCCTCCATGCGTCTTAAAACCGTCTGATAATGCTGCCACGCCAATACCGTTGTGGGACAAAGCAATGCGCACTGTTTGCCGTCGCTTATGCACTTGAACGCTCCTCTTAAAGCCACCTCTGTTTTTCCGAAGCCCACGTCTCCGCAAAGCAGTCTGTCCATAGGGGAGCTTTTTTCCATATCCGATTTTATTTCGGCGGCACATCTTAACTGGTCGTCGGTCTCAACATAGTTGAAGCGGTTTTCGAACTCCTCCTGTTCCCTGCTGTCGGGAGAAAAGGCGAAGCCCTTGCTTTTTAAACGCTTGGCGTACAGCTCGGTCAGCTCCTTTGCCATTTCCTTAGCCGCTGCCTTTGCCTTGGTTTTCGCTTTCTGCCACTGATCGGTGTGCAGCTTGGACAGCTTCACGGTGTTTAAGTCCGCGCTTCCGATATAGCGGGAGATCATATCCAGTTGGGTAACGGGAACGTACAAAACATCTGTGCCCGCGTACTTTATCTTGATGTAATCCTTGCTTACTCCCCCGTCCTTTATGTTTTCCACACCCTCGAAAACGCCTATTCCGTAGGTGTTGTGAACAACAAGGTCTCCCGCCGCTATTTCGTCGAGTGAGTTTATCATCTCGGCTTTTTTCCGCTTGGGGGCGGCTTTTTTTATACTTGTTACCGCCGTGTGGGATAGGCAGACGTATTTTGCGTCGGGATAGTCAAAGCCTGCCGACAGCATGCCCGGCAGTATTACGATCTTGTTTTTGGCGGGCTTGGTGCAGTTGGGGGAATAGTCGGCGTTTATGCCGTCGTTTGTCAGGTCCTCGGCTAAGGTCTTGCCCGCTTTTTCGGTGCCCGCAAAGACGGAAACCGAATAGCCGTTATCCAGATAATCGTTTAACTGCTCCTTTAAGACCCCGTACTCGCCGCTCCACAGGGAAACGGAATTTGCCTGCATCGGGATTATCCTGTCCAGCTCGACTCCGCCGCCTCTTATGAAGTTGTCGAGATAAAGCCTAAGCTTTTCGTTCAGCTTTTCGGCGTATTCGGCTTTTGTAAGGCAGTACAGATCAAGCCCCCTGCAAAGAACGCCTTCCTCGAAAAGGGCTTTAAGCTCCTCGGCGTGCTGGGCGCAGGCGGCGCGGAGATTTTCGGCGCAGCCCGTATTTTCGCACACCACCACGGTTTTTACATAATCGAAAATGCTTTCGGGCTTTTCGCAGCACAAGGGGAAATATTTGTCGCCTATGAGGGTAAGTCCGCTTTTCAGCCTGTCTATATCCCTGCTAAGCTTTCTTATCGCCTTGTCGGAATTTTTGCCCTTTTGCTTTGCGATAAGCTCCCTGATTTTTTCCGCCAATTCTTCCCTGCCGCAAAGCAACTCGGTATTTGGAGCGATCTTTATTTCTTCGATACTTTCCGCGCGCCTTTGAGTGTCCGTTTCAAAATACGCCATCTGATCTATTTCGTCGCCCCAGAACTCTATTCTTACGGGCTTTTCGCTGTTTATCGGAAAAATGTCCAGTATAGAGCCTCTTACGGAAAGCTGTCCTCTGCCCTCAACCGCGTCAAAGCGCGAAAAGCCCGCTCCCACAAGCTGTTCGGTCAGCTTGGTAAGGTCGTATTCCCCGCCTTTTTTCAAGGTAAAGGAATTGGCTCTTAACTGCTCCTTGGACAAGGTGAGCTGCAATGCCGAATCGGGGGAGCAGACCGCCATAGGTATACTGCCCTCGGAAAGGCGGTACAGAACCTCTATTCTTTTTCTTGTGTATTCTCCCGAGATCGCCTCCGCGTCTCCCAAGGTCATATCCTTTGCGGGGAAAAGCATAGCGGTTTCTTTTCCGCTTAAGGTGTTTATGTCCGTAACCAGCTTTGCGGCGTCCGCTTCGGATTTTGTGATAACAAGCACGGGGGCTTCGCCGCAGTAGGCGAGCCTTGACAAAAGGTGCGCCTTGTGTATTCCCGCAAGCCCCGTTACCAAAGAGGGCCTGAGAGGATTTTTCATCGCTTTTTCGGCGCGGACAAATTCGGGGAGATTTTGGGCGAGGTTTAAGAAGTATTCCATCGGGTACGCCTTTCTTATGTTATATATAATGTATAATAAATCGTTTTTATTTATGCAACGACAACAGGGGGCTGTTTTGATTTCGGAACAGCCCCTGTTATTAACGTTACTATTGTATCACACTTTTTTAAAAAAATCAATATCGAAACCTGTCGCAAAAGCAATGCTTGGAACATGTTCTTATTTTATGCCTGCCCGATCATAGCTTTTTGTATCGATATTAAGCATTCTCATTATCTCCAGCTCGTCCATAGCGTCGGTCAAAGCGTTATGTATTTCGCAGTATCCCGAATCCCCGCTCAACATTCTGTATATGCTCTCCACGCCGTATCCTCGTTTTAATCTGCCCGTGCCGTAACATTCCGCGTTTTTTGGGATTTTGGGATTATACTGTCTGT
>JAAVIG010000058.1 GCA_014796735.1 Oscillospiraceae bacterium | reverse complement strand
CCTTAAGAACAGGTGTGTAAATGCTGTCAACCGCAATCACTCCGATTGGAGGCTGTACCATTTTTGACTTGTTCTTTTCAGCACTTACATAACCTCTGCCTCTGTCAAAAGTAAGCTCCATATAGAGCTTTGCGCCTGCTGTAAGTGTGGCAATGTGCATGCCCGGATCGAGAATTTCGATCTCGCTGTCGGTCTTGATGTCACCCGCCAATACCTCGCATTCGCCGTTTGCTTCAATGTAAACCGTCTTGGGGCTTTCGCCGTACATCTTAGCTATTAAACCTTTAATATTCAGAATTATCTCGGTTACGTCTTCCTTTACTCCGGGGATAGTGGAAAACTCATGCTGTACCCCGTCTATCTTAACGCTTGTAACCGCAACCCCCGGCAAAGAGGAGAGCAATACACGTCTGAGGCTGTTGCCCAACGTGTTGCCGAAACCGCATTCCAACGGCTCTAAGGTAAACATTCCGTATTTACCGTCGGGCTTGAGCTTTACGGCTTCTATTTCCGGCTTTTCTATTTTTTCAAGCATTCTGTAACCCTCCTGATAGTAGTCTTATACTTCAATTGCTTTGCTAAGGGAAACCCGCTATGGGCAGAAAATATCGGGCAATTTATCACCCCGATTAATTTTAAATTACGATAAAGCTTTATTGTAAATTAAAAATAACCGCACCATTGTTTCGTTCTTCCCAAATTCCAAACAACAGCCAAAAAATGGAAAGCTGTTATTTAGAGTACAATTCGATTACGAGCTGCTCTTCGATCTCGAAGTCAAGCTCGTCTCTCTGAGGAAGACGGGTAACAACTGCGCTGGACGCTTCCTTGTTTACATCCAGCCAAACGGGAATAAGTCTGCCGTTAGTTGCTTCCGCGATCTGCGCAAACTTGGGGCTCTTTTTGCTTCTCTCGGAAAGCGCGATAACGTCGCCCGCTTTTACTCTGTAAGAGGGAATGTCTACTCTCTTGCCGTTTACGGTGAAATGACCGTGACCTACAAGCTGACGGGATTCGCGGCGTGTAATTGCAAGACCCATTCTGAATACAACATTGTCAAGACGGGATTCGAGAAGCTTTATAAGGTTTTCACCCGCAACGCCCTCTTCCTTGATAGCCATTTCATAGTAATGATGGAACTGCTTTTCAAGAACGCCGTAAATGAATTTCAGCTTCTGCTTTTCCTTAAGCTGCATTCCGTACTCGGAAACCTTCTTGCGGGGATTTCCGTTGCCCTTTCTGTTGGTCTCTTTGCCGTATCCCAAAACTGCGGGGCTTATTCCCAGTGCTTTGCATCTCTTAAGCACAGGTGTTCTATCTACTGCCATTGTTATATATCCTTTCTTTCAAGGAATACCGAAAAAAACGGTTTTCCTTACGTTTGTTGATGTTATATCGGAGCTTTTTCTCCGACGCCGAGCAACGACGCTCGGATAGTGACTATACGCGTCTTCTCTTGGGAGGACGGCAGCCGTTGTGAGGAATGGGGGTTACGTCCTTGATCATTCTTACTTCAAGACCTGCTGCGGACAATGCTCTGATAGCCGCTTCACGTCCTGCGCCGGGGCCCTTTACATATACCTCAACGGTTTTAAGACCGTGAACCATAGCTGCCTTAGCCGCTGTTTCGGCTGCCGACTGCGCGGCAAAGGGAGTGGACTTTCTGTTGCCTCTGAAGCCAAGTCCGCCCGCGCTTGCCCATGAAAGGGTGTTGCCCTGAAGGTCGGTGATAGTAACGATCGTATTGTTAAAAGTGGACTGGATATGCGCGGAGCCGTTTTCGATGTTCTTGCGGTCGCGGCGGCGAAGTCCTGCCTTTTTAACATTTTTGTTGCCTGCCATGTATTAGCTTCCTTTCTGTAATAATTATTACTTCTTCTTGTTAGCGATGGTCTTTGCGGGTCCCTTGCGGGTTCTTGCGTTTGTCTTGGTTCTCTGACCTCTTACGGGGAGACCCTTGCGATGACGAACGCCGCGGTAGCAGTTGATTTCAACCAAACGCTTGATGTTTAACGCAACCTCACGGCGAAGGTCGCCTTCTACGCGGTATTCTGCGTCGATGACCTCACGGATCTTAGCTTCCTGATCCTCGGTCAGATCCTTAACGCGAATGTCGGGATCAACGCCTGCCGCTGCGAGAATGTCATTTGCGGATTTTCTGCCGATACCGTAAACGTAGGTCAAGCCGATCTCAACGCGCTTTTCCTTAGGCAGATCCACACCAGCAATTCTTGCCATACTTTAAACCTTTCCTTTCCAATGAAGGAGCTTTCTCCTTCGTTTACACTGCGGGCTGAGCTCAGCCCTGTCTTTGCTTATGCTTAGGGTCCTTGCAGATTACCATGACCCTGCCCTTGCGCTTAATTACCTTGCACTTATCGCACATAGGCTTTACTGAAGGTCTTACTTTCATTTTTAATCCACCTTTCCATTGGGGGAAGTTTCGGTGAGAAAATCACCGATACTACGTGTTTGATACTATTCTCAAATTAAAAAGATTGCAAAATTTTATGGATAATTTGAGAATAGTGTTTTAGGTGTAATTTCAATTTAAAATTTTGTAAAGAATGATTTTAAATTGAAATTAGTATGAAAACTCAAGTTCTTTCAAACTTATTCCTTTTCTGACATACCAACGGTTTTGCGTTATAAAACAAAGTCCGTTCTTACTTGGCTCTCCATGTAATTCTTCCCTTGGTCAGATCGTAAGGCGACATTTCAACCGTTACCTTATCGCCGGGGAGAATACGAATATAATTCATACGCAGCTTACCGCTTACATGAGCCAGAATAACATGACCGTTGGAAAGCTTAACATTGAACATTGCGTTGGGCAACGCTTCCTGTATTATGCCTTCTACTTCGATTACATCTTCTTTGGACAAGCTATGATCATTCCTTTCCTTGGGTTATTTCAGCCGCCTTGATCGGTTTAAAGCAATCGTTACCGTCTATTATAGCATGACCGCTTTAAAAAATTTGCCGTTTTTTGCGAATGATAAGCGGAATGAGCGGCTTGATCGTTTCCATGGCGATGCTTTTGCTTTTACTTAAGATAAGCTTCCGAGAAATGTTCTCAGCTTTTTATCTGTCAGCTGCTCCAAATCAATTGTGTAATTGGTTTTTTGCAGATGCTTAGGATTTTTGCGTTTCGGTCTGTCAAGCGGACGTTCCTTTCCGTCGGCAACGATAACATATCCTTCTTCCTGATCAACGCCGACCACCGCCATAAAATAGCCCTTGTCGCGTCCCGCCTTGCTGATGACCACATATCCTGTTTTAAATTCCATAAATTTTTAATCACCGTAAGGCTTAGTCAGTGGCTTGTCAGCGTCAGGATCATCGGCTTGCCGTCGGTTATCAATACGGTGTGTTCAAAGTGAGCGGACATTTTGCCGTTAGCCTCCACCACCGTCCAGTTGTCGCTGAGTATCTTGACCTGATCGGTGGTCTGATTTACCATCGGCTCAATTGCGATAGTCATTCCGGGTATTAACCTCGGACCTCTTCCGGGTTTTCCGAAATTCGGAACCTCGGGGTCCTCGTGCATTTCCCGTCCGACGCCGTGACCGATGTATTTTTTAACGACGTAGTAGCCCGCGCCCTCAACATAAGTCTGAACGGCATTGCTTATATCGCCTACTCTGTTTCCCTTGACCGCCTGCTCGATTCCCTTGTACAAAGCCGCTTCGGTAGCTTGAAGCAGTCTTTCCGTTTCATCGCTTACAGTTCCGATACGGAATGTTCTGGTATTGTCTCCCATATAGCCGTCATACTCGGCGACTATATCGCAGGAAATAATATCGCCCTCTTTAAGGATCTTTTTCTTGGAGGGAATACCGTGGATAAGCTCCTCGTTTACCGAAAAGCAGTTGTGCCCCGGAAAACCGCCGTAGCCCTTGCAGGGGGAGTGACCGCCCTTTGAAACGATAAAGTCGTTAACGATCCTGTCCAACTCCCATGTGGAAATCCCCGCCACGGCGTTTTTGCCCGCAAGCTCCAATGCCTGTGCCGCAAGCTCGCCCGCCTTTATCATCTTAGGGATTTCCTTAACGGATTTAACCTGAATCATCTTGCTAATCAGCCCTTCCTTTTGAGGAATATCTGCACCAATGGGCAAACATGACGGGTTTACTTTCTTTAAAGCTCTTTAAGGTTCTTTAAAACTTACCCCTCTATTGCCGCTAAGGTGAGCTTTGCGGTATCGGCGATCTCATTCTGTCCGTTTACCGTTACAAGAACACCCTTTTTCTCGTAATATCCCTTTAAGGGAGCCGTCTTCTCGCGGTAGGTCTCAAGTCTTGACAAAACGGTTTCGGGCTTATCGTCAACGCGCTGTACAACCTTAGCGCCGCACGCGTCGCATATGCCTTCTACCTTTGTGGGCTTATGCTCCAGATGGTAGGAAGCGCCGCAGCCCTCGCAAACTCTTCTGCCCGACATACGCGCGATTATCTTTTCGTCGGGAACGTTTATTTCGATTACCTTATCGATTTTAACGCCCATTGCTTCAAGAGCCTCCGCCTGCTCCACCGTTCTGGGGAAGCCGTCGAGAATAAAGCCTTTTTTACAGTCGTCCTGCGCGATTCTGTCCTTTAAGATACCGATAACGATATCGTCGGGAACCAGATCGCCCTTGTCCATGCGCTCCTTTGCGGCAAGACCCGCGGGAGTACCGTTCTTTACGGCTTCGCGCAGCATGTTGCCCGTAGAGATAGCGGGAATACCGAGCTTATCGCATACGATCTCCGCCTGTGTGCCCTTGCCTGCTCCGGGTGCGCCTAAAAATATAAGATTCATAATGCAATACTCCTTTTTAAATCACCTGTTGACGGTTTATTTAACCTTCTTTTCGGTTTATTCCAGGAAGCCCTTGTGATGACGCATCATCATCTGGCTTTCCAGCGAACGTACCGTTTCAAGCGAAACGCCTACAACGATAAGGATAGTCGTACCGCCGAGGGAAAGTCCTCTGATACCGCTGAGATTCTGGAAAATGATAGGGAAAATTGCTATGAAGCCGAGGAAGATAGCGCCGATAAGCGTAACCTTCGACAGCGAGTTGTTGATAAAGTCCGCCGTGGGCTGTCCGGGTCTGTAACCGGGGATAGCACCGTTGTTCTTCTTAAGATCGTTGGCAATCTGAATCGGATTGTACTGGATAGCTACATAGAAGTAGTTGAAGCCGATAATCAGAATGAAGTAAAGAACGGCGTACAGCCAGCTTGAAGTGCTGAACAGTCTTACAAATCCGTCCCAGAAGCTTGTGCCTGTGCCGTCGATTCCGAAGAAGAAGCAAATTGTTGAAGGAAGCGACATAATGGACATTGCAAAGATGATAGGCATAACGCCCGACATTGCAACCTTAATGGGAATGTAGGAGGACTGACCGCCGTACATTTTTCTTCCCACAACGCGCTTAGCGTACTGAACGGGGATCTTTCTTTCCGCGTTGGTCATTAAAACGACCAGAGTTATCATTGCAATATAAATCACAAGGATAATGGGAACGAAGATCGCGTTTTTAATATCTGTCTGAATGGTATTGAACAAGCCGATAATATCGCTTGGGATACGTGATACGATACCTGCGAAAAGTATCATGGAAATACCGTTTCCAATACCCTTTTCACTTATCTGATCACCCAGCCATATAATCAGGGACGCGCCCGCAACAAAGCAGCCTACTATGGCGATCGCCGCAAGCACTCCTTCAAAGCCCGACCTATACTTTACAACTCCGCCGTTGCGCAGAGTGATATAGAACGCGACAGCCTGGAAAATAGCCAGACCGAGTGCGACTAACTTGTTGATCCTGTTGATCTTTTTCCTGCCCTCGTCGCCTTCCTTTGCCAGACGCTCCAACGGCTTTATCGCAACCGTTAAGAGCTGAATGATAATGGAAGCGTTGATATAAGGCGTGATGGACATTGCGAACAATGTACCGTTGCTCAGCGAGCCGCCCGTCATCTGATCCCAGTAGGAGAACAGGCTTCCGTTTCCGTTGTCAATTCCCAATACCGATGAAATTTTTGCGGTGTCGAGAAAAGGAACAAATATACTTGCTCCCAAACGGAAGATCAGTATGATCAGCAAGGTGTAGAATATTTTTTTCCGCAAATCGGCAAGCTTCCAAGCGTTTCGGAAAACTTCAAACATCAGATCACCTCAGCCTTTCCGCCTGCGCTTTCAATCTTGGATTTTGCGCTCTCGGAAAACTTGGCTGCCTTAACTGTCAATGACTTTGTGATTTCGCCTCTGCCGAGAACCTTAACGCCGTCAAAGGTCTTTTTGAGAAGTCCGGCTTCTACGATAGCCGCTTCGTCGATCACTGCGCCGTTATCGAACTTTGCTTCAAGGTCGGACACATTTACGGTAGCGTAAACGGTAGCAAAATTCTTGTTGTTGAATCCGCGCTTAGGGATACGCATTGCAAGCTTGGTCTGACCGCCTTCAAAGCCCGGCTTAACGCCGCCGCCAGAACGAGCCCACTGACCCTTATGACCCTTGCCCGATGTCTTACCCCAGCCTGAACCGTGTCCGCGTCCGATGCGCTTTACTTCTCTGTTTGAACCGGGTGCGGGGGATAATTCGTGTAGCTTCATTTATAAGCTCTCCTTTCCAATGAATTTCTTATTCGTCTGTGACCTCGATCATATAACCGATGGTCTTGATTTTGCCGTTAGTTGCCGCATTGTCGGGCTGTACGGTAGTATCGCCGATCTTGCGAAGACCGAGGGAATTCGCTGTGGCGATATGACTGTCCTTGCGGCCGATCAATGATTTGACAAGCTTTATTTTCTTAGCCATTTCAATGACTCCTTTCGTGACTTTCCTTCACCTCAGTTGAAGATTTCCTTAACAGTCTTGCCTCTTAAAGCTGCAACCTGCTCGGCATCTCTGAGAGATGTAAGACCTGCCATTGTAGCTCTTACTACGTTGCAGGGGTTATTGGAACGAAGAGACTTTGTTCTGATGTTCTTGATTCCCGCCATTTCGATTACGGAACGAACGGGGCCGCCCGCGATAACGCCGGTACCTTCGGGAGCGGGCTTCATAAGAACCGCGCCTGCGCCGAACTTGCCTATAACCTCATGAGGGATCGTTGTTCCCTTAAGAGAAATCTTGACAAGATTCTTCTTTGCGTCCTCGATTCCCTTGCGGATAGCGTCGGGAACTTCGCTGGACTTACCCATACCGAAGCCTACGATTCCGTTTCCGTCGCCGACAACAACGAGCGCGCTGAACTTCATGATGCGTCCGCCCTGAACGGTCTTGCTTACTCTGTTAATGGCAACGACCTTTTCGGAAAGCTCCAGTTTTGATGCGTCTATAAGTGCCAAAATTTTTTCCTCCTTCTTAGAAATTCAGTCCGCCTTCACGCGCACCCTCTGCAAGTGCCGCTACTCTGCCGTGATATACATAACCGGAACGGTCGAATACTACGTCGGCGATTCCCTTGTCCTTTGCCTTTTCCGCAAGCGCGAGGCCGACCTTTTTCGCTGCCTCAACGTTGCCGCCGAAGCCCTCGAAGCCCTTATCCATAGTGGAAGCGGAGCAAAGTGTTACGCCTGCAACATCGTCGATAAGCTGTGCATAAATGTGCTTTGCGGAACGGAAAACGTTAAGGCGGGGGCAATTGGAGGTGCCGCTTACCTTGCCGCGGACTCTCTTATGACGCTTAATTCTGTTTTCCTTTTTATCTATGATCTTTTTCATTCTTCTTTACGCCTCCCTTACTTCTTGCCCTTAGCGGCTTTGCCTTCCTTGCGGCGGATCACTTCGTCGGCGTACTTGATGCCCTTGCCCTTATAGGGTTCGGGAGGACGTATGCCGCGTACTTCTGCCGCGAACTGGCCAACCTTCTGCTTGTCGATGCCCTTGATAATGATCTGGTTAGGCTGAGGCGCTTCTATTGTAATGTCCTCTGTATCGGACACAACAACGGGGTGAGAGAAGCCGAGAGTAAGGTTCAAGTCCTTGCCCTGCTTCTGGCATCTGTAACCAACGCCGTTGATTTCCAAGGTCTTGGAAAATCCGTTTGTAACGCCTTCGATCATGTTAGCGATAAGGGTTCTTGTAAGTCCGTGGAGCGCACGGTTTTCCGCTTCGTCGTCGGGACGGGTAACATGTACCTCCGCACCGTCAACCTTAACGGTCATCTGGGGCTTAAACTCCTTTGTAAGAGTACCCTTGGGTCCTTTTACTGTAACCGCGTTGCCGTCAACCTTAACTTCAACGCCCGCAGGAACAGCAATAGGCTTTCTTCCTATTCTTGACATATCCTGTTCCTCCTTACCATACAAACGCAAGGACTTCGCCGCCAACGTGAGCCGCTCTTGCTGCTCTGTCGGTCATAACGCCCTTTGAGGTGGAAACAATTGCGATTCCCAGACCCTTCATTACCTTAGGCATATCCTTGCTGTTCGAGTAAATTCTTAAACCGGGCTTGCTGACTCTGCGCAGTCCCGTAATAACCTGCTGCTTGTTTTCGGTGTACTTAAGTGTGATTCTGATGATGCCCTGCTTGTTGTCCTCGATAACGCGGAAGTTCTTGATGTAGCCCTCGTCAACAAGGATCTGAGCGATCTGCTTTTTCATATTGGAGCAGGGAATATCAACAGAAGGGTGCTTCGCAGAATTTGCATTGCGTATTCTTGTGAGCATATCTGCGATTGTATCGGTGATCTGCATCTTTATGCGTCCTCCTATAAAATAGAGATTGGAAATCGGTAGTTAGCCGCAGCGGGTGCGGAAGCTGTTACCCTGCGTCTAAGGGAAATCAACCGCCCGTTTGGCTCTTGCCGTTTCAGGTTTGATTTACCAGCTTGCTTTCTTGACGCCGGGGATCTGACCCTTGTAAGCAAGCTCTCTAAAGCAAATTCTGCAAATGCCATACTTACGGAGGTAAGCATGAGGTCTGCCGCAAAGCTTACATCTGTTGTACGCTCTTGTGGAGAACTTTGCAGGACGCTGCTGCTTTGCAATCATTGATTTCTTTGCCATTTCTTAGTATCCTTTCGTTACTTAGAGAAGGGCGCGCCCATAAGGGTCAGCAGCTCTCTCGCTTCCTCGTCTGTGTTGGCGGTGGTTACAAAGTTGATGTCCATGCCGCGGATCTGATCGATCTTTTCGTAATCGATCTCGGGGAAAATAAGCTGTTCCTTAACGCCTACGCTGTAATTTCCTCTGCCGTCGAAGCTGTTGGGATTGATGCCTCTGAAGTCACGTACACGGGGCAGTGCAACGTTAAAGAAACGATCCAAAAATTCGTACATGGATTCGCCTCTTAAGGTTACCTTAACGCCGATGATGTTGCCCTCACGAAGCTTGAAGTTTGCGATAGCCTTCTTAGCCTTGCATATAACGGGCTTCTGACCTGTTATAGCGGAAAGATCAGCCATTATCGCGTCAACCTTCTTGTGGTCGTCCTTTGCCTCGCCGCAAGCTACGTTTACAACGATCTTGTCAAGCTTGGGGATCTGCATAACGCTCTTGTAGCCAAACTTCTTGAACAGTGCGGGAGCAACGTTTTCCTTATAGTAGGTTTTCATTGTTGACATAATTTTTTTCTCCTTACTGCGGGTGACAGCAGGAAGTTACCTTATCCTGCCCCTTCACCTGAGTTTATTGACGGAGTTTGCTTTAAGCTTTGCGCCTTGCCTTAAATTAAAGCTCCGCGCCGCAGTGCTTGCAAACTCTTACCTTTTTGTCTCCGTTGATCTTGTGTCCGACTCTGGTGGCCTTGCTGCACTTGGGGCAGACAGGCATTACCTTGCAGGCGTAAAGAGGGCCTTCGGCTTTAACTATGCCGCCGAGCTCGCCCTGTCTTCTGGGCTTAACATGCTTTGTTACCATGTTTCTGCCCTCGACGATAACCTTGCCCTCGGAGGGGGAGATTTCCAGAACCT
The DNA here is from genome assembly GCA_014796735.1 of Oscillospiraceae bacterium. GTDB lineage: Bacteria > Bacillota > Clostridia > Oscillospirales > Ruminococcaceae > Ruminiclostridium_E. The sequence goes on along the minus strand of JAAVIG010000058.1, from coordinate 2,209 downwards.
TGCCCTTTTTGCCCTTGTCCTTGCCGGAAATTATCATTACTTCGTCGCCTTTTTTAACGTGTAAAGTGTTCATTCCTGCTCCTCCTTAAAGTACTTCGGGAGCAAGGGAAAGGATCTTCATATATTCCTTGTCACGAAGCTCTCTTGCCACAGGCACAAAAATACGGGTTCCTCTGGGGTTTTTGTCTTCCTTGATTAAAACAGCCGCGTTCTCGTCGAAACGAATGTAAGTGCCGTCGTCACGTCTTACGCCTGTGGCGCTGCGAACGATAACGCATTTTACAACGTCGCCCTTCTTAACGGTGCCGCCGGGAGCTGCCTTTTTAACGGAAGCCACAACTACGTCGCCGATATTGGCGTACTTTCTGCGTGTGCCGCCCAGCACCCTGATGCACATAAGCTCTTTCGCGCCTGTGTTATCAGCCACTTTAAGGCGTGTCTGCATTTGTATCATTGGTTTTTACTCCTTCCGTTATCTTATTTAGAACGCTCAAGCACTTCAACAAGTCTCCATCTCTTGTCCTTGGAAAGAGGTCTTGTTTCCATGATCTTAACCTTATCGCCTACGTTGCAGGTATTTTCCTCGTCGTGAGCTTTAAGCTTGATTGTGCGCTTGATGATCTTCTTGTACAAGGGGTGGCGAACATTGTCCTTCAACGCTACTACGACGGTTTTATCCATCTTGTTGCTTACTACAACGCCAACTCTTGTTTTTCTAAGGTTTCTTGTGTTTTCCAAAGTTCGTTCCTCCCCTCTCACTTATTGGCTTCGATCTCGCGCTGGCGGCGGATCGTTTTTACAACTGCGATTTCCTTCTTGACCGCTTTGATCCTCATAGGATTTTCAAGACGGTTAACGGCAAGCTGAAAACGGAGGTTGAACAGTTCCTGTTTAAGCTCGGCCTCGCGTGTGTTAAGCTCGACCTCGCTGAGCTCTCTGATTTCCTTTGTAGCCTTCATTACTGCTCGCCTCCTTCTTCCTTCTTAACGAACTTGCACTTGATGGGAAGCTTGTGCATTGCGAGACGCATAGCCTCTCTTGCCACCTCTTCGCTTACCCCTGCAATTTCAAACATTACTCTGCCGGGCTTAACCACTGCTACCCAGTACTCGGGCGCGCCTTTACCGGAACCCATACGGGTACCCATAGGCTTCTTGGTTACGGGCATATCGGGGAATATCTTGATCCAAACCTGACCGCCACGCTTGATATAACGTGTCATGGCGATACGGGCTGCCTCGATCTGGTTGCTGGTGATCCATGCGGGCTCCATAGCCTGCAAGCCGAACTCACCGTAGCATACTACGTTGCCGCGTGTTGCTTTACCGGTCATACGACCTCTCTGCACTCTGCGGTGCTTAACTCTCTTAGGAAGCAGCATTATTCGTTACCTCCTTCTTTTTTCTCTGCTCTGGGTGCGGAATTTCTTCTGTCACCGCGGTTTGAACGGCGGTTATCGCGGTCGTCGCGGTTGTCTCTTGCTTTTCTTGCGGGTCTGTCGGTTTTTCTTTCCTTGCCGATCTCGCCCTTAAGAACTTCGCCCTTGTACAGCCAAACCTTAACGCCGATAATACCGTAGGTTGTGCTTGCTCTTGCTACGCCGTAATCGATGTCGGCACGAAGAGTCTGAAGAGGAATCGTACCCTCATGATAGCTTTCGGTACGCGCAATTTCCGCGCCACCGAGTCTTCCGCTTACCTGAGTTTTGATTCCCTTAGCGCCGCACTTCATGGTACGACCGATACAGGTCTTCATTGCTCTTCTGAAGCTTACACGGCCCTCAAGCTGAGAAGCGATGTTCTCTGCGATAAGCTGTGCGTTCATGTCGCGGTTCTTGACCTCGATAATATTGATGTTTACGGGCTTGCCCTTTGTCATCTTTTCAAGCTCTGTTCTGAGCTTTTCGATCTCCGCGCCCTTCTGTCCGATTACCATACCGGGCTGTGCGCAGTGAATGTGAATTTTAACTTTTGCGGCGTCACGCTCGATCTCGATGTCGGGGATGCCTGCCTTATAGAGCTTTTTCTTTAAAAACTCACGGATCTTAAAGTCTTCAACCAATGTGTCGCCGAAGGTTGCCTTACCCGCATACCAGCGAGAATCCCAATCCTTGATAACACCCACTCTAAGACCGTGTGGATTAACCTTTTGTCCCATTGTTATCCTCCCTTATTCTGCTTCCTTGACAACCAAAACGATGTTGGATGTT
>JAAVIG010000057.1 GCA_014796735.1 Oscillospiraceae bacterium | reverse complement strand
ATTATGATTGGAGAATACCCTGCGGCAAACCTTTTGGAACAGTTTGACTATATGGATTTAGGGAGTGCAGTTATCGTAAAAGAGGGGGATTTGCAAGGAGCGGAGAACCCAGATGATACCAACCTTGGCACAGAATATTATCTTGTATGGGGTGATACGGTTGAGTGAATTATTCGGGCGAAAATATAAGATTATTGTCGCCACCAAAGGAACAAACGGAATTGATATTACAGGATTGAGGGCTGTTTTCAGCATTGATAAATCAATGTCAACAGAACCGAACAAAAGTACAATACAAATATACAATCTTGCGCCTGCAACGCAGAATTTTATTTTGTCAGACGCAAAGAGAATTATTATTGAGGCTGGCTATGAAAATTCGGAACAATATGGGCTGATTTTCGACGGAGATATTGTGAAAGCAATTCGCAGAGCGGCACAAAGTGTGGACAAGATCACAGAAGTTATCGCACAGGACGGCGACCTATTTCTCAATTCGGGGTTTATTTCCGTGTCTTATGGTGCAGGGCAAACTACGCAGAGTGTATTATCACAAATGCAGGGCATAGCAGATGACGACATGACAATGGGAAATGTTTCCAGCGACCTCAAAGGAACGAAGCTGGCAAGGGGTAAAGCTATGTTTGGGCAGCCAAAAGACTACGCCTCTATGCTTGCAAAAAGCGAGGGTGCATTATTCTACGTGAACGACCGCAAAATCAATCTTGTTAAACCTGGGGATTTACCGGAGGGGCAAATCGTAGACTTATCTCCGAGCAGTGGACTGATAGGAACACCAGAGCAGACAGACGACGGAGTAACAGGAAAATGCCTGTTAAACCCTTTGCTTAATGTAAACAAGTTAGTACATATAAGCAACGAATTTGTGCAGGAAAGCAACGAAGTAGGAAAAGCGACTTTGAGTTCGGGAGTGTACAAGATTATAAAACTAAAGCACACAGGTGACACTCATGGAAACGATTGGTACACCGAGTTCGAGGGAGTGGCACAGCCAGGTACGGTTCCTCTCACGGGCGATTCGTACAACACTTAACTTACTTGTAACTTGCCGACAATTTGCTTTATACGGAGGGTAATATGTCACAAGGAATAACCGAAAGACTTCATAGCGAGGAAGAACAACAGAGAGCAGCAGCATTCAATAATGCGGCTCAGCTACGTGTTGCAATCCCCGGAATTGTTGAGAGTTTTGACGCAGAGAAGCAAACAGTCAGCGTACAACCCTCAATCACTGAGAATATACAGGTAGGGGAAGCGGCGGTAAATGCTACAAAACTGCCTATCCTTACAGATATTCCTATATGTTTTCCGCGAGCGGGAGGATATTCTATAACGCTTCCCGTAAAAAAAGGAGACGAATGTCTGCTTGTCTTTGCGGACATGTGCATTGACGGTTGGTGGCAAAGCGGAGGCGTACAAGACCAAATGGAAACGCGGAGGCACGACCTCTCCGACGCGTTTGCTATCATAGGAACGACAAGTCAGCCGAGAAAAGTCGCAGAGTATCACCCCGATAATCTACATATACGCACAGACGACAGCAGTATTGTTATAGAGCTTGACAAGAGCAAAAGTGCTGTGAACATTAAATGTGAGGGCAATCTGGCAATCGACGTGGGAGGAAACATATCAATCAAGGCTGGAGGAGAAACCTTGATACAAGCTGCGGGAGAAAACGTCATAAAAGGCGCGAAAGTCAACATCAATTAGGGGGAATGAATATGCCGGAAGCGACAAGAAAAGACGACTGCTGCACGGGTCACGACGATTGCTCATCTGTAAAACTTGTGGAGGGCAGTCCGAATGTATTTATCAACGGAAAAGAAGCAGGGAGAGTAGGTGATAAGTACGCGTCGCATTCTTGCCTTGCTCACTCTCCGCACCAAGACAGTATATCGTCTGGAAGCACGACAGTGTATATTAACGGCATACCGGCAGGGAGAATTGGCGACTCAGTGGAAGTTGGTGGCTCAGTACGTGACGGAAGCCCTAATGTGTATATCGGAGGTTGATATGAAATACAGGAAACTTGACGAAAACGGAGATTACACAATCGGTCGCCACAACGAACTGTACGAGGGAACGGAAGCAGTAGCGCAAGCGGTAAAGACGCGTCTGTTGCTCCTTTTGGGCGAATGGTGGGAGAACCGACAAGACGGTACGCCGCTGTTTGAGAAAGTTTTAGGGCAAAGGCTACGGACGGACGAAACACCAGACGAAATCGACCTTGTTTTCTCGGACAGAATAAACGGTACGCAGGGAGTTTCCGATATAACCAAGTTTGAAAGCAGTATTGACGTAGAGAGCAGAGCGTACAAGGCGGACATCACGATAAAGACCGTATATGACACAGAATTTTCTATTTCTTTATCGAGTGGAGCAAGCCTGCTCGAAATCAAGATGTAGGAGGCGCAGAAATGGCATATTTTAAGCCGTATATTGACGAAACTGGAATACATCTTCCGTTGTATCAAGATGTGCTGGACGAAATAAATGACGCTTGTCGTCGAATTTTCGGTACTGATATATACTTAGAGCCAGACTCACAAGATTACCAAGTGAACGCGGAAGTCGCTGATTTGTGGTCTGACGTTGCTAATTTGGCACAGCTTGTTTATAACAACCGTAGTATTCAGTTTGCGCAAGGCGTATCTGTTGACGGCTTGTTAAAAATCAACGGATTAAAAAGGCTCAAAGCCTCGCAAAGCGTTGTTGTTGTGACTTGCACCGGAGAGCCTGGAACGGTTATCAACGGAGGAATTGTATCAGATTCAGTCGGCGACATTTTGTGGGAACTTGAAGATACTGTGATACCGGAAAGCGGAAGCATAGACGTGTTTGCCACTTGTAAAACTCCGGGACAGATCTATGCAGACGCAGGAACACTTGTACAAATTGTGACACAGACACGCGGCTGGGCAAGTGTAACCAACAAATCGAACGCTGTTGTCGGAAAAGACATAGAAAGCGACGCAGCGGCGAAAGCGCGACAAACAATATCGACCGCCAGACCAAGCAAGACAGTATTGCAGGGGTTGATAGGCGGTATCGCGGAAATATCCAATGTAATGCGTTACAGGGTTTATGAAAACGATACAGGAATGACGGACGAACATGGTATACCCGAACACTCAGTATGCTGCGTAGTGGAGGGTGGAGATACAGAGGAAATAGGAAAAGAAATATATTTGAGGAAAACTCCCGGCTGCGGAACATACGGAGATATTGAGGTTAATGTTATACCCCCCGACCCCATTCTTGACGATCCGCCTCCTATTTTGTTCTTCCGTCCAATATACGTTGATGTTTATGTTAAAGTAAATATAAAACAGCGTACAGGCTATGTTGATACAATGGCAGAGCAGATAAAGGAAAGCGTATCGGGTTTTATTAACTCGCTTGATATTGGTGAGTGTGTAAGCATTTCGCTCCTTGAAACCATAGCACAGTCTGTTGCTCCCGATTTACGTACCCCTGCTTTTACATTGTCCCCGACGCTGCCTGTACTTATAGGAACGAGCGCAAGCAATACAGCAGAAGACGATATAGATATTGCTTTTAATGCGGTGGCGAGATGTATTTCCGAAAATGTGGAGGTGATTTTTGAATGATCGATATTTCCACCTACTTAAATCGGATTACAAGCGAGCATAAGGTCCGACCAAAGTTTATGAAGCTTGTAGAAGCAAGGCTTAAACCTTTTATTGACTTATACGAGTGTTTGGAAACGTTTAACAAAGCGTTTGATATTGATACTGCCGTAGGAAGACAGCTTGACATTATTGGAGAATATGTGGGAGTAAAGCGGCAGTTAAATTTTCAGCCTAAGCTTAATGACGTAATTTTAACCGATCCTTATTATCGGACGCTATTAAAAGCACGTATAAGCCTTAACAACTGGGACGGGTCAGTTGAGGGCATAAAGAAGATATGGAGCGAGGTGTTCCCCGATTACGAGATACAAATAGTCGATAATCAGAACATGACTATGGAAGCAAGAATATTGGGCTTGCAAACGCTTTTTGAGGGTGAGTTGATACAGCACGGCTATATCACTCCAAAGCCAATGGGGGTTTTGGTAGACTATTCCGTTGTGTTCTCATTAAGCTTTGATACAGCTTTGTATGTTGGAGGAATAATGCTTGAAAGACACCTTGACAAGTCGCTGCCGCCGCCTTTGCCTCCTAAAGATAACACTAAGCCCTATGGCACGGTATATATTGCCGGAATTAAGGTTGAGAACCAAAGACGCAGCACTATTGCGAGTACGCAGATATAACGATAAGGAGATAAAAAGGTATGGAAAACGTAGAAACAATATGGAGTCCCTTTATAATTACAAATGCGGGATTGAATATTAGGCAAAAGGCAATAGCTTCCAATGAAACCGTTACGTTTAATTACGCCAAGATAGGACAGGGTGTGCCTAATACATCAGCAAATGTCCCTTTAATGACTGATATGGTGTTATTTGCAGAACAGGTCGAAGTGGTGCGCTCGGAAACAAAGGGAGTTACTCACTACATTGGAGTAAGGATAGACAACCATACATTTGAACAGCCTGTTTTAATGACGGAAATAGGGGTATTTGCTTCAATCGGAAACAGTGAACCTGTGCTTTACGGATACACTTATACTACTCAGGGATATGACAGCATACCTTCATCAGACGTAAGTCACTATGTTTGGACGATAGGCATTGATACGGTACTGTCAAGATCGCAGAATATATCGTTTTCATATGACGGAAGCAATCTTTACGTTACACAAGAGGACTTTAATGCTCATATACACGCTGATATGGTGGCCTCTACGGCGAACAAAGACGGTGCGTCAGGATTTGTACCTGCGCCTTTGGCGGGAGATCAGACAAAATTCTTAAGAGGTGACGGTACTTGGCAGAATGTACCTATGGTTCGCGTAATAGCCTCCCGAATCCGTGACAGCAATAAACCCGACTATGGTTTGGGCGGTGGAGGGAGTTGGCAGGGTGTTCTGGAAACCGACACTTATACGGGAAATGCGGAAGTGTCAATTGTTTCAGAAGACGGAATGTTATTTGACGCGAAAAATATGAGCATAAATCAAAAAAACGCACCTAACGGAACATTGATAATTACGGAGAAATAAAAAACTCCAACGAGAAAGGACGAGTATTATGGAAAATACAAAATTTGTTTTAGATTCAATTATGATAAACGGGGAGGTACAGAAGCTTATAGCCTGTTCCGACGGCGAAAACACCACCGTTACCTACAAAGGAAAGGAGGTAACACTCAGCGCGGCTCTTGCATCTATTTTTGCAGAAATGTCAAACCAGACTAATGGCGAAGCAGTTGACGCAAAAATCAGCACCGCTATATCCGAGCTTATAGGCGGAGCACCCGAAACTTACGACACCCTTAAGGAAATCGCAGACTATATCGCTACTCATGAGGACGCTGCGGCGGCACTTAATGCGGCTATTGGAAATAAGGTTGATAAGGAGGATGGCAAGGGGCTTTCTGCCGAGGACTTCACCACCATTCTTAAGAAAAAGCTTGAAGCACTTCCCGACATTACAGCCGAGCAGGTGGAAAATTGGAACGCAGGGACCAAGACAGCCACCGCTGATTCCGACGGATTGATGTCCAAAGAGGATAAGACTAAGCTTGACAGGCTTAGCGGTGTCAGATACGGTGCTGAGGTACCCGACGATCTGAAAGAGGGGGAGATGTTTATTAAGGTGGTAGAACAGGAAACCACTTGAAAATGCACAGCATAAGAATAGAAAAAAGCAGTTTTAGCGGCATTGTACTTCGGTAATGCCGCTTTGATACTGCTTTTGGAAAGGAGAAGAAATGTCAGTATCAAAGCGCAATGTGGTGTTAATGGGAAAAAATGCCGCAGGAGACACAACAATTGATATGCCAATAACCCGCCTCGGCAATATTGAGGACAGCTCCGATATAAAGGAAAATCCCGTGGCAGGCGACTATATTCCGATTATAGATTCATCGGACAACGGACAAATGAAGAAGACCCACTATGTTCTTATAAACGATCAAAAGCCTACATACACCAATATAGAAGCTCTCGCAAAAATGGTAACGGGAGAAAAATTGGGAATTGCTTTTGGTAAAATTGCTAAAGCCGTTGACGCACTGATTTCGCACCTTGAAGACAAGGTACAGCACATAACGACAGAGGAGAGAAATACTTGGAACGGGAAAGCGGAGGGAAATCACAAGCACACGGCTGCTGATGTGGGCGCGCTTACCAATATCAAGATAGGTACTGTTACAACGGGGGCTGCGGGAAGCAACGCCGCAGCGTCAGCTTCTACAAGCGGCACTGTGACTACGCTCAACCTTACTATTCCGAAAGGAGACAAGGGCGACCCCGGAACAAATGGAACGAATGGTACTAATGGCGCGGCGGCGGGTTTTGGCACACCTACTGCGACTGTTGACGCAAATGTCGGAACTCCTTCCGTTACAGTTACCGCAAGCGGAAGCAATACAGCTAAAGTGTTTAATTTTGTTTTCAAAAATCTCAAAGGGGCTAAGGGTGACAAAGGCGACACAGGAGCTGCGGGTCCCAATCTTCTCAAAACTGGATCGTCTTTACCGACTACTTCGACATGCCCGTCCGGTTGTTGGTATGGGAGATATTAGGGGGTGATATTATGGCCATCACAACAAACGTAAGTGGTACCCTAAAGGATTTCTATGAGGTTTATTCGGACGTGAGTGGTACCCTGAAGGAATTAAAGGAAGTTTATTCAAACGTGAATGGTACACTAAAACAAATACATAGTGCATTACCATCACCAATAGAAGGCACTGTCGCAGCCAGTGATACCGGAATTATACTTGCTAAAGATATAGTCATTCCCACGTTTTGCACAGTATCAGCTGTCCTTGTAGTATCAGGTATGTGTCTCGCTGGATCTTCAATGACTTTGAATGCTATTTGCAACGATGTGACTACTGAAGTATGCAGTGCGAACGTGAAGACAGGTATCTCTTATTCCGGCTCAATATCACTGCCCGCTGGGACATACTCGTTTAAGTTAAAAGGTCCTCGACAGATAGCTAATACAGAGGTCTCTTATGCTATTACTTTCAGCATCATCACGATGTGACGGAAGTCTGGCGGTGAAACTATAATGTTTAATAAAGAGGTGAGATAAATGACAAAGCAAACTATCAAATTCTCGAATGGGACAGTACTTCCCATCATATCTGTTTGGAACAGTGACAAGATAATTCAAAACGCATATCGGACGTGTTTTGAGATTTGGTTCCCATATGACGAGGTGAGTATGGATACCTTGTCGTCCATAGCTGTTCCCGAGAACTTGTCAGAACTAATCCTGACAGAAACTAACGATGAGACAGATGAAGTTGTGGAGCAATACTCGCATTTCAATTTCACGATCGTCACAGGAATGGGAATGAAAACAGTCCCTGAGAACGGAACAAAAGTTTTCTTCCTATGCGTCGCGCAGAAGTCCGACACAGAGCTTTCACTGGAACGGCTCAAGCAGGACAATGAAGAAAATCAGTCAGAATTAATGAAGCTGCGAGAGCAGGTGAGAGAGTTGCTCGGAAGCAACAAGGAGGAGTAAAACAATGGCTATGTCGCTTAAAGAACGTGATGTTGTTTTGACAGGAAAAACCGAGGAAGGCGAGGACACCCTTGACTTTCCTGTTACCCGCCTTGGTAACATTGAGGACGGCTCCGAGATAAAGGAAAGGCCCGCGGCAGGTGACTATATTCCAATTATGGATTCGGCGGACAACGGACAAATGAAGAAGACCCCCTATATTCCCGTTAGCGAACAGTCTTTTGAGTTTGAAGAATCAAAGGACTTGACTCCTCTTTCAAGTGGGGGAAAATCGGGTACATTATTTGGTAAGCTTGCGAAAGCGGTTAACGAGCTGATTTCGCACCTTAAGGATGATGTAAAGCATATTACTTCTGATGAAAGGGCAGATTGGAGCAGTAGGGCGGCGGGAAATCACTCCCACTCGGCGGTTACACAGTCAACGGCGGGATTTATGAGTGCCAATGACAAGAAAAAGCTTGACGGGATCGATACAAACGCGAACAACTATGCCCACCCCACCATGGCGGGAAACAAGCACATTCCCGCAGGCGGGAAAAGTGGGCAGATATTAAGGTGGTCGTCTGACGGCACGGCAATCTGGGGCGATGACAATGACACCGTATACACTCACCCTGCTTATACGGCAAGAACGGGAGTGCCTGCGGCAAACCAAACACCCACTTTTGGCGGCACATTCAGTGTTTCTCAGCCTGTTTCCGACGCAAGCGGACATGTTACCGCAATAAATGAAAAAACGGTAAAGATTCCTAATAGTGTCGCTTCTAATGTGAAGTCAGGATTGATGAGTGCAGACGATAAGATAAGACTTGACAATATTCCCGATGACGTATTCAATTTAAGGGTCACAAAGGGTACTATACAGGTCGGATACGGTTTTTTCGGCACCGAGACTGTTACAATACCGCATAATGTAGATATGTTCATAGCTTACAGAGGAGGAACTACCATTGACGGTTTTACACTGGCACCCGCAGACGGAGTAAGCTGTAGCTCTAACGAACCGATTACTGTGAAAAACAACGACGATTCTACGGCTACGTTAACATTGAATATGAGGGTTTCTGCTTCGTCAGCATACACATTTACGTACTATGCTTTTAAATTTATATAGAAAGGAAAAAACATGATTATTTTTGAAAATCACACTTACCAGATAACGGGCGGCTGCCCTAATAAAAATTACCTTGAGGGTTTGAACTGTGAGCAACCCAAATGGGTGGTGGACGACAATTCGGAATTGGCGAGGAAAATTCTTTCGTCGGCTTGCTGGAAGCCCGTGGAGGACGAAAAGGGGAATTTGATCGATATTGTTATCGTTGATGTTCCGGAACATGAGCCTACCGCAGAGGAAAAAACAGGAGAGCTTAAGGCGCAGCTTGACGAGATCGACAGGCTTGCGATAAGACCGCTAAGGGCTATTGCGGCGGGTACTGCGACCGACGAGGACAGGGAGACGTTGGCGGAGCTGGAAAAGCAGGCGGAGGAGATACGAATGGAGCTTGCGGAATTGAGCGAGGAAAAGGCGGTGGTAAACAATGGATAGTACAATAATTGTTGCCCTTATTTCAGGATTGTTTACCCTTGTGGGGACGTTGGGCGGAATTTTGGCTTCAAGCAGACTTACCGCTTACCGTATAGAACAGCTTGAAAAAAAGGTGGACAAGCATAATCAGGTGATCGACAGGGTCTACCGCTTGGAACAGCGGGACGCAGTTTTTGACGAGGAGATCAAGGTCGCAAATCATAGGATAAATGACTTGGAGGGGTTTCATAAGTAATGTTTCATAAAAGGAAGCGTAAAAAACATTTTTCCAACTACATAGTAGCCGCCGCTATTACGGCTGTTGCTTTGTATACCGCAGCGGCGGTAACGTTGCAGTTTTGCGGACTTGCAGAGATTTCCTCTACACTGACTACTTGCTGGTTCAGCTTTTGGACGGTTGAAATAGTTGCTTTGGCGGCTATTAAGGGTGGAAAGGTCAAGCATGGAGATAATAAAACTAACGATGAAAATAAGGAGGATATTTGAAAATGGATATTACACCTGTTGTTAACGCTGTAATTGCGCTTGCGGCAGCGGTGGTTACCGCTTTTGTTGTTCCGTGGATCAAGTCTAAGACTACGGCGGCGCAAAGGGAGGAGATCGACGCTTGGGTCAAGATCGCTGTTACCGCTGCAGAGCAAATTTACAAGGAAACGGGAAAGGGCAAGGAAAAGAAAGCCTATGTGCTGAAATTCCTTGAAGAAAAAAATCTGAAGATTGACGAGGAAAGCGTTGATCTGATGATTGAGAGCGCAGTTAAAAATATGAATGAGGCATTCGGAAAGGAAGGTCAAAAATGATTAAAACAGGTAAAGAACTGGCGGCAACAGTAAAGAAAATAGCTACAAATTATAAAACGCTTTATGTAATGGGCTGTTTCGGCGCGCCTCTTAAGGCGGAACACAAGGAAAGGTACTGCAAAAACTGCTCTTATAACAAACAACCCGCACGCACGGCCATGATAAAGGCGGCGAGTGCGGACACCTTTGGTTTTGACTGCGTATGTCTTATCAAAGGCGTGCTCTGGGGCTGGAATGGCGACAAAAACGATGTTTACGGCGGTGCTAAATACCAAGACAAAGATAGCGGTGTGCCCGATATTGATTGCAACACCATGATGGACAGATGTTCGGATATTTCAACGGATTTTTCAAAAATTGAAATTGGCGAAGCTGTGGGAATGCAGGGACATATAGGTATTTATATCGGTGATGGACT
>JAAVIG010000056.1 GCA_014796735.1 Oscillospiraceae bacterium | reverse complement strand
CTTTGGGACGGCAGGATGCCGTCGGGAGCAAGCCCCAACCGCCGCATGGATGCGGCGGCAACAAAGCTTGCTCTCTGTTACCTTAAGCCCCGCGCGGGAGCGCAAATTGCACCTTCTTCAAGGTTAAAAAGAACATCACATAAAGCGCAGATCTAAGAATTAGTAAATCGGCACTTGCTCCGAAAAGCAACCACCGCCAAAACGCAGTTTTAAAAAGGCATTTCGCCGACTGAGAAAATTTTATTGAAACTTAAATAGAAAAGAACTTGACTTTTTCAATGATATGCGGTAAAATAAATACCATTACGGACCGTGTTATACAAATGTTTTTATAGAACTTATTCTGTAAACGCATGTACAACCCTTAAAGAGGCCTCCTGCGGGGGTCTCTTTTTGTTGTACGGCTATACTTCCTAAGAACATGTTCTAATTTTTATCCCCCCCACCGTGTACGGAAAAACTTTTCACGGTACTCCTTAGGCGTAAGCTTTGTATAAGACTTAAAGACCTGAATAAAGTAGCTTTCGGAATTGAAGCAAAGGTAGTTTGAAATTTCAATACAGGAATAGTCTGAAAATTTCAGCAGATTTTCCGCCGCCTCCACACGCTTCTGAGATATATACTGCGAAACGGTAACGCCCACCTCCTTGTGAAAAAGCTTTGAAAGATACGGCGCGCTTAAGCCGACATTATCGGCTAAGTCGTTTAAGGTTATTTTGTTGTGGAGATTGTCATATATCAGGTCGAGACAGATAAGTACAGGCTTGGAATACAGTCCCTTTTTTATTATAGCGTGCATTCTGCCCGTGAAATCGTCCACCACCTGACGGTGAACTGAGCGTATCTCCTCCTCGCTTACGCATCTGTCTGTCCTCAGAATATAAATATCGCTTAAGTTATAGGCGGTCTCCATTTCCATGCCGCCCTCTATGCAGTATCTTGTTATAAAGGCGATGGTCACAATAAGGTGATACTTTAAATTTCTCAGATCATCATCGCTGAGCCTGCCGAAGCCGCTGCCGCCCAAGGGCTTGAAAAGGCGGTTCACTTCCTTGATATTTCCCATTTTCACGCTTTGGTAAAATTCCATTTCCCGTTCATAGGGCAGGTGAGTTATCATATACTCGCGGTTTTTAAACGCGGTCTTTGTTAAAGCCTTGTTTATATCCATACCGATACTCCGTTCGTGATAAATGATCTTTTTATAATTGTACCATATTTTTGTTTTTGACGCAAGAATTTATAGCAAAATTTTGACTTTTAATGCAAAAAAACGATATAAGCATTTTGCGCTTTGAGTTAATATTAACATATCAAAAAGGAAAGGAGCTCCGCTGCCGAGGATAACTCAAAAAATCACACTATCATTCGGTAAGCAGAGAAATCAGTGTTATGAAAGAGTTTAAAGGGTTTACCAAGGGAGTAAATTTAGGCGGCTGGCTCTCCCAGTGCGATTACAGCACCGAACGTCTCGAAAGCTTTATCACCGAAGAGGACTTTAAAAAAATAGCGTCATGGGGCGTTGACCATGTAAGACTGCCCATTGACTACAATATATTGCAAAACGACGACGGAACAGCAAAGGAATCGGGCTTTTCTTATATAGACAACGCTCTTTCCATGTGCGAAAAATACGGCTTGAATACGATCATCGATCTGCACAAAACAATGGGCTACTCCTTTGATAAGGGAGAAATGGAAAACGGATTTTTTGAAAACGTAAAGTATCAGGAAAAATTTTACGCTTTTTGGGCGGAGCTTGCGAGAAGATACGGAAATTCGGACAAAATAGCCTTTGAGCTTCTTAACGAGGTTACGGATAAAGCGGTTTCGGATAAGTGGAACGAAATAGTAAGGGAATGTATAAAGAGAATACGTATATTGGCAAAGGATACCGTGATATTGGTGGGCGGCTACTGGAACAACAGCATAGCCGCGGTAAAGGATCTTGATCCGCCATACGACGACAGGGTAGTGTACAATTTCCACTGCTACGACCCCATGCCCTTTACTCATCAGGGGGCGTCATGGGTATATCATATGGATGTTTCAAAAAATGTAAGCTACGCGGAAAGCGGATGCAGCGCGGATTCGTTTATCGAGGCCTTTAAGGAGGCTTATGAAACGGCGGAAAAAAACGGCACAGTGCTTTACTGCGGGGAATACGGTGTCATCAATAACGCGTCGCCCGAGGATACGCTGAAATGGTATAAGGATATAAACAAGGCGTTCCGGCATTACGGGATAAGCCGCTGCGCCTGGAGCTACAAGGAAATGGATTTCGGACTGTCGGATAAGAGAATGGAAGGGGTTATCGGGGAGATCGTTAAGTGCCTTTGATTTATATCAATACGATCATAAATCTGCATATCAAAAAAAATTTCATAGAAGCACACGGATCGAAAAATCTGAAACGGATATTTAATAATCTCTTTTTATACTAATCTCTGTTTTGACGGTAGACAAAATATAACAAAGTCTACTGTCAAAACAGATAATAGTATTAAACTGTGGGTATTGCGTCTGTTTAAAAAGAGATCGGTATGAAGCCAACGCGCTTGTGATTTATTTCACAGTCGTTGGCGTCATTTTTTATCGAAGATTTATACTAATCCCTTTTAAAACTGTTGGATTAGTGTTTCGGGTGCAATCCCTTTTTAAACTGTGGGTATTACGTCAGTTTAAAAAGGGATTGGTATTAGAGCGTATGTTTTCAAGCTGCCGGGGTAAAATAATTTACAATCGATAATTGAAAATCGTCAATTTAAAATAAAAAGGAATGATAAAATGGAGCTTAAAGAACAACCTATCTCTCCCTCCATAGACGAGACCGTAATAAATTTGCGCACGATAATGTCCAACAGCAGCGACCTGACATTAAAGCACGCCAAAGCGGGCGGGCACTCTATCTGCATTGTTTTCTGCGAGGGCATGGCAAGCACGGGTACAATGGCTGACCTGATATTTCAGCCCATAAACACCCTTACCGCCGATATGCCCTTTGAGGAGCTTGTGCGAACCTTAGAGGACGGCTTGATAATAGCGGGGGAGCAAAAGCAGTCGGACACATATTCCGATATTTGCGCGGATATAATGTCGGGCTTTGTGACTATTCTTATAGAGGGACTTGACCACGCTATTTCGCTGGGAGTTCAGGGCTACGCCGCCCGCTCGGTGGAGGAGCCTTCAACTCACAATAATGTCAGAGGCAGCCGCGACGGCTTTGTGGAGGTGGTTAGAACCAACGTTTCCCTTGTGCGCCGCCGCATGAAAAACACCGATCTTGTTTTTAAAATGATGAAGTTAGGCGATATGTCCCAAACCGACGTTTGCATGTGCTATATAAAAAACGTTGCGGACAAAAGGCTTGTCAAGGAGGTAGAAAAAAGGCTGAAAAACCTGCCCTTGAATACAATTTTAGAGGGCGGCTATATACAGCCGTTTCTGGAAAACCCCGGCAATCAGCTTTTTTCCGAGGTGGGAGCCA
This sequence comes from Oscillospiraceae bacterium, assembly GCA_014796735.1. Classification (GTDB taxonomy): domain Bacteria; phylum Bacillota; class Clostridia; order Oscillospirales; family Ruminococcaceae; genus Ruminiclostridium_E. Next base: position 3,206 of record JAAVIG010000056.1, on the reverse strand, counting down.
CCGAACGTCCCGACGTGTTCACCTCAAAGCTTCATGAGGGAAAGGTGGGCGTGCTTATCGACGGAACGCCCTTTGCGCTTTACCTGCCCAAGCTTTTTATGGAAAATTTCGCGGTAATAGACGATTACACGGGCAGACCCTTTTTTACCGCTCTGATACGTATCATAAGATACATGGCGATAATTTTCGCCACGGTGGTGTCGGGCTTTTACGTTGCTCTTGCAAACTTTAATCCCGAGCTGTTCCCCGAGGCGCTTTTACTGAACCTTGCAACAAGTATTCAGGACACGCCCTATCCGCTGTTGGCGGAGTGCCTCGTTATCCATGTATTTTACGAGGTAATGAGGGAAGCGGGACTGCGTATTCCCACAAATATAGGTCATGCCGTGTCCATTGTGGGCGGTCTGGTAATAGGCGATATTGTGGTATCGGCCGGACTTGTGGGCGCGCCTATGGTTTTAATGGTGGCAATGTCCGCTATCACAAGCTTTGTTGTGCCCGATCTGTACGACAGCATCGCGGTATTGAGATTCGCTTATATAATAGTCGGCGGCATGTGGGGCTTGTTCGGTATAACTATACTTTCCGCTTTAATAGCGATAAAGCTGTGCTCTCAGGAAAGCTACGGAGTGCCTCACACCGCGCCCGTCTCGCCGTTCTCGCCTAAGGCTCTGCGAGATCTTATTATAAGAAGAAGCTGGAGAAAAATGGCGGAAAGAGATTACAGAGTGCAGGATCTGGCGGGCGTCAATGTAGGGGAAAACAACGAAAAATAAAATAAAGGGAAAACAACAGGTGCAGTTAAAAAAAAAAAAAAAAATAAGCTATATTCAGCTTGCGGTGCTGTTCGTGGCTTCAAGGCTTTTTTCGGAGGCAATGAGCTTCCCTCTGGCAAACACCGAATACGGCATGCAGAGATTTGCCGTTATTCTGACCGCTTACGTGATTTTATTCATTCAGTATATCCCGCTTCTTTATATTTCAAAAAAGTACCCCGGTGAAAGCGCGATAGGAATAATAATCGACAGAAACAAGGTATTAGGCTGGATATACGCGATAATTCTTATGATCTCGGTATTGATTTCCTCAATCTCTGCAATGTGCCGCATGAAGTTTTACGCTTCCAGTACTATTTTCGGACAGGCGCCCGATTTTCTGCTGATAATCCTGCCCTTGCTTGCCTGCGCCTTTGCGGTGTGGAAGGGCATTCAGGCGACGGCAAGAAGCGGCGTTATTTTCGCGGCGGTGTTTGTGGCCTTTTTGATCTTGATTTCCGTAAGCACTTGGAATATGTTTGATTTTAAGTGGCTTTATCTTAATTTTATCGATAACAAGGACACCTTTTTGTCGGAGGTACTGGAACAGATAGGGAGCAACTCGGAGATAATCTTTTTTGCCGTTCTGACCGAGCATGTTACCGAAAAATCCCAGCGTATCGTTTACTGGTACATTCCCGCCGTAATGGTTATACTGGAGCTTATGCATCTGCTTGAGATGCTTGTGCTGGGGCCTTTTCTCGGCAGCGCGAACTTCCCGTTCTTTACCGTTTCGGCGCTTTCAAATATCGTGCTTTTCCAAAGACTTGACGGTATTGACGTTGCAGTGTGGACACTGATGTGTATTGTTAAGATCTCTCTTGCCATGCTTTGCATAAGAACTGCTTTTAACAGGCTGGCGGGAAAAAACGCGGGGATAATTTCGGCGCTTGCGGGGCTGGTGATAATTGCCGCGGCGGCGATGATGTTCGGGGGAAGCTCCGATTTTGTAATAGCCATAACGGCGATCCTTACCTGCGGTATTCCAATGATAACCTGCGGTATCATATTCCCGATAATCGCGATCGTAACGGCAAAGCTTAAACCCAACAAAAACAGTAAAGGAGCAAAGGCAAATGAAAACGGCGCGTAAAATAACTTCCGCGGTGCTGCTTGCGGTTTTTTCCCTTATCACTTTTTCGGGCTGCGTACCCCACACCGAGCTTAATGAAAAAGCCATAATCCTTGCGATAGGGATTGATTACAAGGACGAAAAATACAAGATAACCTTTCAATACTACAACCCTACGGGAATAGGCGGACGTACCCTTGTTGACAACTCCCAGCCCAACGTGCTGACCTCAAAGGGCGAAGGCGAAAACGTATACGCCGCCTTGGAGGACGCTTCCTTTCGCTGCGGACGAGAGCTTATGCTAGGCGTAACCCAGCTTATAGTAATAGGCGAGGACGCGGCAAAATATTCCGTAGATAAGGTTATGGAATTTTCAAAAAGCTTTTTCCAGAGTCACCCCGATATGTTGGTTACAGTGGCGGAGGGAGAAGCGCAGGAGCTTATGCAGGTCAAATTCAGCGAGGGTATTGTGTCTACCCAGAAGCTTAAATTCATGCTTACCAACGCGGAAAAAAGCGGAATAGTTGGACTTCCCAGCGCGTTGGAGCTTTTTACCTCCTTGCAGACCAACCGTCAAAGCGCGGCGCTGCCAAGGCTGAGACTGCTTGACAGCGGACAAAGCGACGCCTCGGAGGACGGTAAAACGCTTGAAATATCGGGCGGCGTTCTGATAAACGAGGGAAAAGCCGTTAAGGACGTGGATATTGAGGTAATGTCTGGGTTGGAGCTTTTATGCTGCAAGACCGAAACGGGTACCGTAACGATAGATTATAAGGACGAGAAAATATCTGTGGGATTGGTGGATATTAAGACAAAAATAAAGCCCTCCTTTGAAAAGGGACGGTTGGTTTTTAACGTTGAGCTTACCTCGGGAGGTAGGTTTTTGGTCACTCCGCAGGGGGATTTTGAGGAAGATAACGGCGAAATAGAAAAAATGTGCGGTGACGCGATAATTAAGAGAATGGAAGCGGCGGTAGAACAGACGGTTTATGAGCACGGAGCCGATCCGTTTTTGCTGGAAAAAACAGTGAGACATTGTGACTATAAGCTTTGGAAAGAGGTTGAGGAGGATTTCGGTGAGTATTTGAAAAATGCGGAGTTTAGGTTTAGGGCTGAGATTGAGATTGATAAGTTGATTTTGAGTAAGTAGTGTTGCGGGGAGTTCCTCAGGCGGCGGAGTGCCTTTTTAAAACTGCGCTGTAGGCGGTGGGGTGCTTTTCGGAAAGCGTTTGGAAAACGGTTTTTTAAAGCTACGCTTTATGTGGTGTTTTCTTTTCTCGGAAGCGAGTGCAGTTTGCGCTCCCGCGCGGGGCTTAAGG
>JAAVIG010000055.1 GCA_014796735.1 Oscillospiraceae bacterium | reverse complement strand
TGCTTGAATCGGCGCGTTTGCTTTTTGCGGAAAACGGCTACAAGGGAACTTCGGTGCGGTCTATCAATCGCCGCGTAGGTCTTGCGGACGGCTTGTTGTATCATTATTTTCCCGGCGGTAAAAAAGAGCTTTTTCAGACTATTGTCACCGAAAGCTTTCAGAAGGTTCAGAATGAGGTCAGAGCGGCTCACAATTATGCTTTTTATGAGGGTATGCCCATTGAAGAGGTTTTCCTTGACGCGTTTAAAGGCTTTGCCGAAACTATCGGGGAAAATATGGATATTATAAGAATAATAGTTAAGGAAAACGATGTTCAGGAGTTTATATCCTGCGAAAATATTTTATCGATAACCGACTGCAATAAAACCTTTATTTCGGATTTTTTAAGGAGACGAGCCGAAGACGGAGAGATCAAAGAGATAGATTTTGACTCCGCCGCTTCCGCAATCGTTTCCTCTCTTATAAATTACATTGTTTTAAAGGTAATGAATATAGATACTACCGAAATCGTTAACGAAGAAAAAATCAAAAGAACCGTAAATTATTACGCCGACTTGTGGAAAAAAAAATAAAAATGTATAACAATAAGAAAGGACTGATGTAAGATATGCTGCAATTAAAGGACATAGTTAAGCAGTACGGTGAAAAGGACAACTTAGTCAACGCCTTAAAGGGGGTAAGCATTACCTTCAGGGAAAACGAATTTGTCGCCATACTCGGTCATTCGGGCTGCGGCAAAACCACCATGCTCAATATTATCGGCGGTCTTGATCACGCTACCTCGGGCGACCTTATCATCAACGGCGTTTCGACCAAAAAATATAAGGACAGAGACTGGGACGCTTACAGAAACCATTCTATCGGCTTTATTTTCCAGAGCTACAACCTTATACCACACCAGACGGTGCTTGCGAACGTTGAACTGGCACTGACCATTTCGGGGGTATCGAAATCCGAACGCAAAAAAAGAGCGGCGGAGGCGTTAAAAAAGGTGGGTCTCGGGGATCAGCTCCATAAAAGGCCCAATCAGATGTCGGGCGGACAGATGCAGCGCGTAGCTATCGCAAGAGCCTTGATAAACAATCCCGATATACTGCTTGCCGACGAGCCCACGGGCGCATTGGACAGCGAAACCAGCATACAGGTAATGGAGCTGTTAAAGGAGATTGCAAAAGACCGGCTTGTTATTCTTGTAACGCACAATCCCGAGCTTGCGGAGCAATACGCAACAAGGATCGTTAAGGTAAGCGACGGCAAAATAATAAGCGATACAGACCCTTATGACGCGCCAGAAGGCAAGAACGAAGAAAGCGCCAAGAAAAAGCGTGTTTCCATGTCGTTTTTTACCGCGGTATCTCTTTCCCTTAACAACCTGCTTACCAAAAAGGGACGTACTCTGCTCACCTCCTTTGCGGGTTCGATAGGCATTATCGGCATCGCGCTTATCCTTGCTCTTTCAACGGGTATCAATAACTACATCAACGCGGTGCAGGAGGAAACCTTGTCTTCCTATCCCATAAGCATAATGAAAGAAACCACCGATTTGAGCGGATTGTTCGGAACCATTATGGACAGGCACATTGCCGAAGACGAGGAGGGCAATGGAGAATACAACACCGTACGCGCCAACACCGACGTGTATGAGGTTTTTAACGCCTTTAATTCCTCCGCAAAGCAGACCAACAATATGAAAGCCTTTAAGGAATATATAGAAAACTGCGCGGACATCAAGGACAACGCAAGCGCCATAGCTTATTCCTATAACACAAAAATGCCAATTTATACCGAAGATATAAACGGTAATATAATAGAATCCAACGTAATGAAAATAATGTACTCCGCTGGCGGAATGGAAAGCACCTACGATTTTTTGCAGTCCAGTCCGATGATGGAATCTATGGGCGCTATGGAAATGTGGGAGGAAATGCTGCCCTAGGAGGACGGAAGCGGGATAAACGACATACTGAAGAGTCAGTATGACTTGGTTTACGGCAGCTGGCCTCAGAATTACGACGAGGTGGTAGTAGTACTTACAAGGCGCAACGAGCTTCCCGATATTGTAACATATACCTTGGGCTTAAAGGACACCTCTGTGCTTCCCGATTTGATGAAATCGATAATGCGCGGCGAAGAGGTGGATTATTACGGAGAGACCGAGTGGACTTATGAGGAAATTTGTGATAAGGAATACAAGGTTATCCTGCCCTGCGAATACTATCAGAAAAGCGAGGGCGGAAATGGCTACACCAATCTTACCGAAAGCGACGCGGGACTTGAATACATGTACAATTCGGACGATGTTGGTCTTAAGCTCAAAATAACGGGCTTTATCCGTCCCAACGAGGAAGCCACCGCAACCATGCTTCAAGGCTATGTCGCTTACACAAAGGGTCTGACCGACTACGTTATACAAAAAACCAACGACAGCGATATATTAAAGGCTCAGCTGGGCGACACCGATAACGACGTTATTTCCGATCTTCCTTTCAGGACGGACGACTATACCGAACCCGCCGTATCGGAAAAGACGGAAAGAGTAAAAAGCTTTATCGAAAGCGCCGAAACAAGCAAAAAGGCCGAAATATACAGATTTATCATGTCCATTCCCGACAGCGCGGAGGTGGAGGCATATGTACAGCAGTACTTAGCGCAGGTGACGAGAGAGGACATTGAGGCGCAGGTATCGGAAAACTACGCCCAGAGCATGGGAGTTGACGCAAGCTCCATTTTATCCTACATTTCCCAGATGACCGACGACGAGATCTTCAAGTTTGCGTCGGAAGCGGTCTCGGAGCAGTATAAAAATCAGTACGCGGCAATGGTCGAGCAGCAGTTAGCGTCAATGACTATCGAACAGCTTGCGGCGGCTTTAGGTATGACGGAGCTGGCGGAATCGCAGTACGAGACACTGTTTGCCGAATACACTCCCGACAAATTTTCCGACAGCAGCTATGACGATGTTCTGAGCGAATTAGGCTACGCGGATTTCGACGACCCCGAGGCTATAAAAATCTACGCGAAGACCTTCCGTAACAAGGACACGATTTCGGACGCCATAACAGCGTATAACGACGGCGTTTCCGAGGATGACGAGATAAAGTACACCGACTATGTGGCACTGCTGATGTCCTCTATTACAGATATTATAAGCGGTATATCCTATCTGCTTATTGCCTTTGTCAGCATTTCGCTTATCGTTTCATCTATAATGATAGGAATAATCACCTACATTTCGGTGCTGGAGCGCACAAGAGAAATCGGTATCTTAAGAGCAATAGGCGCGTCAAAGGGCGATATTTCCACCGTGTTCAACGCCGAAACTCTTATTGTGGGCTTGGCTTCGGGTGTTATCGGCATAGGCGTTTCGCTTCTGCTTATTATTCCCATTAACGCCATTGTGTACAGCTTAACGGGCATTGCGGGCTTAAAGGCGACTCTTCCCGCTGTGGGGGCGGTTATACTGGTGGTTATCAGTATGGTGCTTACCTTGATAGCGGGGGTTATTCCGTCGAGAGTGGCTTCCAAGAAAGACCCTGTTGAGGCGCTCAGAACCGAGTAATATTTAAATGAAAGGGAAACAAAAATGGAAAATGAAGTTTATCCCAAAAAGGATTTTTACAATATAGCCGATCTGGTGGAGATAATGAAGATACTCCGCGGTGAAAACGGCTGCGCGTGGGACAGGGAGCAGGATCATCACTCCATACGAATGAATGTGCTTGAGGAAGCGTATGAGGTCATGGAGGCTATCGACGCGGAGGATTCCGAGTTGCTTCGGGAGGAATTGGGCGATCTGCTTTTACAGGTGGTATTTCACGCTCAGCTTGAAAACGAGGCGGGTTCCTTTGATTTTGACGGTATTTGCGACGGTATCTGCAAAAAGCTTATTTATCGTCATCCCCATGTGTTCGGAAATATTCATGTGGAAAACTCCGCCGAGGTGCTGAAAAACTGGGATTCGCTGAAAAGCAAGTCAAAGGGAGAGGAAACGGCTTCCGAAAGGCTTCAGAGCGTGCCAAAGCTACTGCCCGCCTTAATGAGAGGGGACAAGGTGTGCAAACGGGCGGTAAACGCAGGATTGAACGGTGTCACAAAGGAGTTTGCGGTTCAATATCTTAAGGACTGCGTTCAGGAACTGGAGATGTCGAACGATGACGAAACAGAGGAAAAAATAGGGGAAATACTGTTTGCCTGCTGCAATTTATCGAATATTTATAAAAAAGAAAGCGAAAAAAGCTTGACAATGGCAATAAATCGGTTTATAATGCAATTTAGGGAAATGGAGGACAAAGCCTCCAAGGAGGGCAAAACCATTGACCAACTGCCGCAGGACGAAGTTTTAAAGCTTTTTGCGGCGAAAAAAGACAATTAACATTGTAATAAAGAAAGGAACGGTAAAAACAAATGACAAAATCAGAACTTGTAGCAGCTATCGCTGAAAAAACGGGACTTACAAAGAAGGCTTCCGAGGAGGCTCTCGGCGCGGTGGTTGACACTATCAGCGACGCTCTTGTAAAGGGCGAAAAGGTACAGCTTGTGGGCTTCGGCACCTTTGAGGTAAGAGAACGCGCGGAAAGATCGGGCATCAATCCTCAGACCCGCGAGAAGATCACCATTGCCGCAACCAAGACCCCCGCTTTTAAGGCAGGCTCGGCTCTTAAGGAAGCTGTTGCAAAGTAAAAAAACATATATCTTGTTTTAATAAAAAATTATACGGGGCTGTAAAAAAACTAAATCCGAATGTAACCCGTCAGAACCAAATTAAAATGAGGTTTTGACGGGTATATTTGTTATCGGTAAGCTTGAACGCCCGAAGCGGCGGCTTCGCAGGATGCGAATCTGCGGCTGCCCAAAGTGCCGGCATGGATGCCGGCGCCCATAGCAGACGCTTAGTTGCCTGCTTCTGTGTTAGCTTTAATGATTCACTTTGTGGGGCTTTGCCCCACACCCCACTTCCTTTTTGCAGTGCAAAAAGGAAGCGAAAAAAACATTTGCGGCTTC
>JAAVIG010000054.1 GCA_014796735.1 Oscillospiraceae bacterium | reverse complement strand
TTGTAGACCCTGTAAAATTTTGTCTACAAGATGATCATGAATTAGTATAAAGTTATATCAAAAATTAAGCGTAGGTGTTGACAAATGAGGGGAGATTGAGTATAATATAAACAGACGAGGAAACCGATAGACGGTTAGCTCCCTTGAAAAATGACGAAAAATAATCGCATTCTTTTGTCAGGAGAGGCGATTATTTTTTTGTGTTCATTTTATGAACAGACAATATCACAGTTACTAATACTAATCCCTTTTTAAACTGTGGGTATTACGTCAGGTTAAAAAGGGATTGGTATAAGCTGCAAAGCAGCGTCAATATCTGAATCAAATCGGACATTGTTATGTAGTAACCCATATCATCACCCCCTGTTTTAAAGCAGCACAGGGCTTTTGCGGTGCTGCCCGGGAGCATTATTTAACCGCCTATCGCCATAGGTTTCCTCACTTTTATTATAAATCGAAAGTAAATGTTTGTCAAGACAGTTTTATGCTGATTATATAAAGAATTTCTATCAAAAATATCTAAAAACACAAAAAACGCCTCTGTGATAAGCAGGGACGTTTTTAACTTTTTACCTCAATTTAAGCATCATCAAATTGAACCTGCACATTTCCCCGAACTGCACCTCGCTGCAATTTTCGAGAAAAAGAGCAAATCCCAACCTCTCATAAAGCCGTCTTGCAGCCTCGTTCTTGGTTTCCACACCTATGGTAAACTCAAAAATACCTCTTTGAACGCAAAGCGCAACGGCGTACTTTAAAAGCGCGGTGCCTATGCCCTGCCTTTGGTAATCGGGCAGCACTCTGAGTCCAAAAAGATAAATACGCTTATTTGGAATGACCGCGGCGGGGATGTTGGCGTTTTCGGTCATCATGCTGAGCTCGCCCACAAATTTGCCTTCGTCCTCCGCGACCACGCAGATCTCCTTACAGTGCTCAAGATTGCCTTTTCTTGTGGCTTGAAAATTTTCATAACGGCTCATATCGTAAATGTTATTCAGCTCGTCCAGCCGTTCAACGGGCAGAAGCTTGATCTCCATTCCACCACGCCCCTCTTCAAACAAAAATTACGCCTTGTATATTCTCTTGATAACAACAGGCTTAACAGGCTTATCGTTGTAGTCGGTCTCGCAGGCCGCAATCTCGTCCACCGTCTCGATACCCTCAACTACCTTTCCGAAAGCCGCGTACTGTCCGTCAAGGTGAGGCGCGTCCTTGTGCATTATAAAGAACTGACTGCCCGCCGAATTGGGATCCATTGCCCTTGCCATAGAGAGAACGCCGCGGGCGTGCTTTAAGTCGTTGGGAACCCCGTTGGCGGAAAATTCGCCCTTGATCTTTTCCTTCGGTCCGCCCGTGCCGTCGCCCTTGGGACAGCCGCCTTGGATCATAAATCCGCTTATAACGCGGTGAAAGGTAAGTCCGTCGTAAAACTTTTCCTCAACTAACTTTTCAAAGTTAGCCACTGTGATCGGAGCCTTTTCGGGGTACAGCTCCAGTTTCATTTCCTTGCCGTTTTCCATTTCGATAATGTACATTTTTTTAATTTCCTTTTTGTTAAATTTTTATTGTCAGAGCCTTGCCGATTTTATAACAAGACTTTGAAAAATCCTTTTATTTTGGCGTACCGCCTTTTCTTTAAGTTTTATTTTTTGCGCTTGTTCACCGCTAAAATCACTCCCGCGCCGATCACCATAACACCCGTTAAGCCCAAAATGATAAAAGGGATAACTGTTGCTTTATTGACGCCGGTGACACCGGTATAGCCTGCGATCACCTGCTCGGTAACAACGGGGAGCGTTGTTACCGCGGATTCGGAGTCGTTTTGTGCTTCCGTGGCGGAGTGACTGTCGTTTTCCTGCTCCTCTGTATTTTCAGGTGCTTCGGTTTCGGTCATTTCGCCGTCCAATGCCGCCAAAGCCTGCGTATAAAAACGCTCCTCAGCCTTGTCTACGCGGTGATCCAAGGCAAATGCCTCCGCTGTTACGTCAAAGTACTTTGTGCCGTTGGTTATCTCGGATTGGTATTCTCCGTCGCGGTATCTGCCGTTGCTTGTCCAGCAGGCGTCGCAGTATACCCAGCGGCTTTCGTCTTCATACCAGAAGGCGCTGAATTCGTGATTTTCCGTTCCCGTGGGCAGGTCGGGGTAGGTTATCTCTCCCGCTACCGCCGCGCCCTTAAGGTTTACCGAGCGTATTCCCGCGATCTCAAGGAGAGCGGAAAAGGTGTTGGCAAATCCGGCGCAGGTGGTGCGCCGCCGTTCCAGTACGTTATGTACCGCCACAGTATCCATTGTTACCGAGGTATCCGCCGCATCGTGATCGTAGTAGATATTTTCGCCGATCCAAAGGATAAGTGCTTTTGCTTTCAAATAATCGTCCGCTTCATCTCCGCAGACCTCGTCAACTATCCGCTGAAGCTCCGACATGGTTTCTTCTATTTCGTCTCTGTCCGCTTCAACGCTTAAATAGTAAGCGGCGGCCATGGGTACGGCGGTAACGATATTTTGAAGCTTATTTTCGTTAGCCTTGGCGATCCCGTTGTCGGGAACACTCCAGCCGTCCCTGTATTTTAAAGTGTATCTGAAAAGAAGCCGTGAGGAAAAATGTATTCTTATATCGTAATAGCCGTCCTCATAGGGCTTTGCGGTAATTTCCGCGGCGAATCTGCCATCACTTTCGACATGCATGCTGTTATGTGTTTCATCAACGCCGACGACCTCTATCGCTGTGGGCAGGTCGTTCTTATAAACTCCGCTTATTTTTATATCGTCGCCGGAAACGTCGATAATTGCATAGGCATCCTTGTAATTTGAAGTTACCAAGCGGCTCAGATCGCCCGTTTCGTCAAGAAAGGAGGCATAGCCCGGAACAGCCGCCAAGGTAAGAGTAAGGAAAAAAAAGAGGGCGGTCAAAAGTACCGATATATTTTTTTTCATTTGAACATTCCTTTATATTACATATATTTATCATGCCTGAATTTTTGAGCCGATTCAAAGGCTCTTATATATTATACAACATTTTAAAGTATTTTGCAACGCCTTTTGCTCATTAACTTGTTTTGCCGTCAAATCCTGTCATTATACCGCTGAGATCGGTACTGCAAATATCTCCTCCGATTATTTTCCCGCCCTTTGTCAATACATGCGCCAGAGCGTTTTCATATCCCTCAAAATTCCTGACCTTGAAGGTATACCGAATAACCGTATCGGTTCTGTACTTTGTCAGATCGTAGCCCTGTTTCAGCTGCAAAGCGTTGTACCTTTCGTACACCTCGGAAAAATCCTTCGGTATAACTATCTCATCCTGTACACAGTCCTTTAAGTCCAATTCCCAGCCGTAACCCTTAAGAAAGCTTGCCGCATCCTCCGCGGAGACCGAACCAAAGCACCCCTTGACATAATTCACGGTAAAATTGACCAAAAAAACCAAGACCAGTACTATAATTACAAACAACGCTATCTGCTTGATTCCCAATTTCCCTTTTCTGCTCATATTTTATCCGACCTTTCCTTTTTTTACAATGTATATGCCGCAGCTTTCAAAACATTTCACAAAAAAGTAAAGTAAAAATTAACAAAACTAACAAATTTTTTGACTCGATAAGCGTCAATGGGGCGTTTTAACCCCGTTTTTTGTGCAAGATGTCAACAAACTTCCCCCGTTTTTTGCTTGGTTTTGGCGTTGTTAGTTAATTTACATAAAGGTTTTGAAAATTTTTTAGTTAATTAGGTACTACCATTTTTTCGATTTTCCTGTTATTATATTAGCATAGTCTAATGCTATCAAATTAGGAGGTCACATACATGGCAAGTTTATCACTCAGAGGCATTTACAAGCGTTATCCCGGCGGTGTAACCGCGGTATCCGACTTTACAATGAACATCAAGGATAAGGAATTCATTATTTTCGTCGGCCCCTCCGGTTGCGGAAAATCCACCACACTTCGTATGATCGCAGGTCTTGAGGAAATCTCCGAAGGCGAGCTCTTTATCGGTGACAGACTGGTAAACGACGTTGCCCCCAAGGACAGAGATATTGCGATGGTTTTCCAGAGCTACGCTCTTTATCCTCACATGACGGTATTTGAAAATATGGCGTTCGGTCTTAAGCTCCGTAAGGTTCCCAAGGACGAGATCAAGAGATTGGTTGAAGAAGCGGCTAAGAGCCTTGACATCAGCCACCTCCTCGACAGAAAGCCCAAGGCTTTGTCAGGCGGTCAGAGACAGCGTGTTGCGCTGGGTCGTGCGATCGTTCGTGATCCTCAGGTATTCTTACTTGACGAGCCTTTGTCAAACCTTGACGCTAAGCTCCGTGCTCAGATGAGAACCGAGCTTTCCAAGCTTCATAAGAGACTGGGTACAACATTTATTTACGTAACCCATGACCAGGTTGAGGCTATGACAATGGGCGACAGAATCGTTGTTATGAAGGATGGCTTCATTCAGCAGATCGACTCTCCTATCAACCTTTACGAAAATCCCTGCAACAAGTTCGTTGCCGGCTTCATGGGCTCTCCTCAGATGAACTTCATTGACGCAAAGCTCATTATGCAGAACGGCAAATATACCGTTGAGTTCGGTTCCGAGGATACCAAGAGCAGCAGAGGAAGAAAGTTCTATGTTGAGCTTCCCAACAGCAAGACCGCAGAGTGCGAAGCTCTGAAGTACTATGTTGACAAGGAAGTTACCTTGGGTATCCGTCCCGAAAACATTCATGAAGAGGAAATGTTCCTTTCCGCAGCTACAACAGGTATCATTGAGGCTAACGTTGACGTTACCGAAATGCTGGGCGCACAGTCCTATCTGTATCTGACCTGCGAAGGTATCTCCTTGACCGCAAGTGTAAGTCCTCGCTGCACCGCGCGTCCTCAGGATGTTATCAAGCTTGCTCTTGATCCCAACAAGGTTCATCTGTTTGACGTTAACGATGAGCACGCTATTCTTTCTTAAGTTTTTGTCTGTACTTTATATCGGATAAAACTTGCTTCCGCATGTAGCCTTTGGTTATATGCGGAAGTTTTATATTTATTATTATACAAATTATTCGTACATTGCATTCACTTATGCTTCTGTTTTTTAATACTAATTCTCGATTAAAATAAGACAAAGCCGGCGGGCGGGGCGTTTCTGATCAAGGAAGTCCCGACGCAGGAATATGCGGATATTTCAAGTCGGGCTGACGCGGAGCAGGAACGC
>JAAVIG010000053.1 GCA_014796735.1 Oscillospiraceae bacterium | reverse complement strand
TATAACATAATCCTCACCGCCGGCATCAATAACAGCGTTGTCAAGAGTAAGCATACCTTGCTTGAAATAAACGCCGCTGATCTCCTCGCCCCGCAGAATATCCTTTCCCGCAACCGTAAGCTTAAATTCCTCGGGATAGGCACTTTTAAAATAGGGTAAAGCGTCTATTGTTTTTCCGTTCAAGGTAAGTGTCTTTTCAAAAATTTTTCCTTCAGGCTCTTCCGCAAGACCGTCCGCTATCACCGTAAATTTTTTGTATTCATCTTCAAAGTCGATATTATATTCAGCCGCTATACCGTTTAAAATTTCCGAAATATCCATTGTTTCAATAATTTCCGCGTCCGATATATCAATTATGTCGTCATTGAAAAGATCGGTCTGCACCATGCCTTCCTCCGTGAAGCTTAATTTGCACTGACATGGCACATAAGCACTGCTTATACTCCCCCATACCGTAAAATCGTATACACCGGAATAATACGAATATGTATCGTTTTCCTTATCATACAGCAAATAAAACGCCAGATCGCCGCGGCAGTACCCCGAATCGATCGCAGAGCCGGTCAAAACCTGCCATTCTCCTTTTTCCGAAAAAAAATAAATACTTATCCAATCAATACCGCGTATACGCATAATTTCGGGAAAATTATCTCCCGTAATATCGGTGATTATTACTCCGCTGTAATAGCCGTTTTCAACTTCGTCAACTATGCTTTCCGCCTTTCTGAAAGCTTCCTCCAGCCTTGTTTCATCTCTGAAATCCACATTTTCGTGCTTCAAAAGGCGCTTTAAGCCCTCGCTCGGATATGACGCGGAAATACGGACATCCCCGTCCGCAATACTGTAACCGCATTCTGTCACCGAAGCGGGAATATAAAGCTCCTTTATCGAGGTTCCGCAAAAGGCATTGCTCATTATCTCCTTAAGCCCCTCAGACAGCGTTATTTTTTCAAGCCCGCTTTCCCTGAAAGCACCAACGCCTATTGAGCTTACGGAAGCGGGAACGACCGCTTCCGTAAGCGCTTCCGCGTTGGCAAAAGCGTAGTCTTCAACGGTTTTCAAGCTGTCGGGCAAAACGATCTTCGACAGCTTTGAGCTGTCAAAGGCATACGCGCCTATGCTCTCCATTCCGTAGGGCAAAACAACCTCCGAAAGCTTCGAGTTGAAAAAGGCATTTTTGCCTATGCTTTCCACTCCCTCGGGAACGGTAAAGCTCCCCGTTCTTCCGCAGGGGTACGACACAAGAGTTTTCATATCCGAGGTATACAAAACCCCCTCAAAGGTTTTATACGCTCCGCCCTCCTCAATATCTATTACCGTTAAATTTTCGCAAAAGCGCAGCGTATCCTGCATTTTTTCAATAGAAGCGGGCAGGTGAAGCGTTTTCAGATTTTCGCACACGCTTAACCCCCTGAACTCGGTCATACCGCCGGGATAGGTTATTTCCTCAACCCCGCTTCCGTCAAGAAAATGTGCGTCTATGCTCTTTACGGCGCACCCCTCGATAGTTTCGGGAATGACAACGACGGTCTCATTGCCGAGATATTTTTTTATATGCATGTTCCCGCCCTTTACGGCATATTCAAAATCCTCCTCGGGAGGGGCATCGGCTTCCTTTGCCGCTTCATCTGAGACCGCGGTGAACGTTGAATTTTCCGAATCCGCTCCATCGGTATCGGTGTCAATATCAGCATCATAAGTATTGCAGCCGCTTAAAGCCAATAAAACGATCAGCGGCAGAAAAAACAAAAATGTCCTTTTCATATTTGCGGTCGTCCTTCTCTTTTACTTTACTTTATTATATCATATCAAATAAAAATGTCAACAAAATAATAGGTTTTAAATCAAAAATTCCAACCGCCGAAAACAACGGTCGGATAAAAGCATTTTTCCTCACAAACAAAAACAATAGGACTGTAAAAACGCTCTCAAAAAAGCTGTGATCCCACCGATAACGGCGGGATCACAGCCTTTTCCAAAAATCATGTTTCGCGGGCATTTTTACAGCCCGTATTGCTTAATTTTACTCGTCAATATAAATCGAAATAGCCTTCTTGATAGACTTTTCATAAGCTTCCTTGCCGTACTTGTCTACCTCGTTCCTGTTCTTCTCTCCGTGGGTCAGACAGCCCGCGCCGCCTATACAGCCGCCCACGCAAGCCATACCCTCAATGAAGTTATTGGGCAGCACCTTTTTGGAAGCCTTAAGCAGTGCCATTCTGCACTCCTCGATACCGTCGCAGGAGATCGCGTTAAGCTTGAAGTCCGTCGGCTCCTGCTCCTTGATAGCCTCCTCCACCGCATCGGCAAGACCGCCGCTTCTTGCGAAGATTCTTCCGTAATAGGAAGCGTTATCCAGAACGCCCTCTTCTAAGGTATTGATTTCCAAGCCCTTTCCGTCAAACAGCGCCTGTAATTCCTCAAAGGTTATAACGCTGTCTATGTACGGCTTTACCGTTTCCCTCTGAAACTCAGCTTTTTTGGCGGTACAGGGGCCTATAAACACTATCTTGCACTCGGGATCCTGCTCCTTGATATACTTCGCTATCTCTGCCATAGGGGAAAGATTGTGGGAGATATTTTCCTTAAGCTGCGGGAACTGGGTCTCAATGTACTTTACAAAGGCGGGACAGCAGGAGCTGGTCAGAAATTCCTTTTCTTTTAACTCCCTTGCCTCCTTGTACGCTACCAAGTCCGCGCCCAGAGCCGCTTCAACAACATGGTGGAAGCCCAGCTCTTTTATACCCGTTACCACCTGTCCCAATTTAGCGTAGCTGAACTGGCTGGAGATAGAGGGGGCGATAACCGCGTAAACCCTGTACTTGCTGTTGTTTTCGCTCTTCTTGATAAAATCGATAACGTCCAGAATAAAGCTTTTTTCCGAAACAGCGCCGAAAGGACACTGATAAACGCAGGCACCGCAGGAAATACACTTGTCGTAGTTTATAGCGGCGCACTTGTCCTCGTTCATTGAAATGGCACCGATCTTGCAGGCGTTTTCACAGGGACGCTTGCTGTTGGTGATCGCCGTGTAAGGGCAGACCTTAGCGCATTTGCCGCACTCCACGCACTTTTCCTTATCAATATGGGCTTTCTGATTTCTGTCAAAGTATATCGCTCCTTTGGGGCAGTTATCCTCGCAGCGGTGGGCGATACAGCCGCGGCAGGAGTCGGTAACGGTATATCCGCTTACGGGACATTCGTCGCAGGCGATCTCTATTACCTCGATAACGTTGGAATTGCTTTTGTCTCCTCCCGTTGCAAGCTTAATGCGTTCGGAGACAATCGCTCTTTCCTTGTAAACGCAGCAGCGCATGGTGGCTTCCTTGCCCTTGACTATGATTTTGGGAATATCGTTGTAGCAGTCAAACAATCTGTCCTCAAAGGCGCAGCGCGCTACTTCCCTTAATACCTTATATTTAAGGTACTGTACTTGTGTATCGAACTTTCTCATAAAATAGGTTCCTTTCTCAAGATCACATTAAAAGTAGCTTACCTTAATTTTCTTTCCCATAACCTTTAAGGCTTCGGAAAGCTGTTCCACAAGGCGCATTTTTATGTTGAAGCCTATGGGCAGATCGGGATTCTGATGTGCGGGATTTGCGGCCCTGCCTACAAAAAAGTTTATGTCGGTGGCTTCCTCAAACAACATTCTCGAAATTGCGGAAGCACCGTCCAAGCCGTAGCTCCAATCGCTGAACTTTTCGTTGTCGGAAATATAGCTTTGAGCGTATAACACCACGCGGTTTATGGTAATTACTCCCTCGGTCACAAGGTCAACGCCTTCTATTGTGGCGGTAGGTGGTATCTCGGGGTCTAAGTAATCCAGACTCGGCAAAACGGGCTTGCCCAGATACTGTCCTGCCAATGACGAGGTAGTGCCGCCGCAGACTATATGCTTACCCTGCTTCGAGAAAAACAGCGACATCATTTTCGCAACGTCCTTCGGATCGGAGGGAGGGCCTATCATAAGGTTTACGGGCTGTCTTTGCCTTATCTTTACCGAGCAAACGGTGGTGTCGTCCCCGGGATTTCCCCCGTAAAGCTTGTTGCACTCGTCAAGAAGCACGGTGGTAAGAGCCTTTGCGGTGTAATCGGGGCTGTAATTCTTCTCCATGTAGTCAATGATATTGTCTCTCTGCCAACCGTAGTTTAAAGCCATTCCCACGCCCGCGTGAATACAGCCGTCGCTCATTAAGATAAACACGTCATTTTCCTGAAGCTTTATCTTAGAGCGGTAGATAGTCTTTCCGCCCATTTCGGTGGCAGTTTCGGGGTAAACGAAGTTTTTGCCGTCACGAAGCAGTATAACATGGGGATTATCGTACTGGATTATTTCCGCTTCCTCGTTGCCGAATATTTTCAGAATGGTAAAGGTGGAGTAAGCCACTCCCCTTACCTTACAAACGGGGAGCGTTGATGCAATGGTGCTTACACACTCCTCAACGGGCATCGACTGCGCCATCATGGTGGAAATTATCTTGGAGGTAAGAGTAGAAAGAATACAAGCCTTTACGCCGCTTCCCAATCCGTCCGCCAGCACCACTATTTCCGTATCGTCGTCGGGCTTTACCACGCTTATCTGATCCCCGCAAAGCTGTTCGTTAACGTGATTAAGGCTGTAATAACCAATATCGGTACATAAATTATTCATATTGATCCCTCCTTAACACTTTACGATTTTGCGGATAAGGATTCTTTAAGCTTGGTAAGAGCAATTTTAGTTTCGGCGGTGGTCTCACCCAGCAGAGACGCGATCTCCTGAACAGCGGTCATCTGCTTTTCAATAACCTTGTCGGTTATCTCTATTGTACTGCGGCTCAATTCGTCCTTGCTGCGCTGCGCCAACTCCTCGTCGGTAACGTCGCGCATAATGCTCATTACGATATGATAGCCGGGATCGTATATCAAGGTCTGCTCAACGTATTTGTTGTACTCCGCAAGGAAAATACGCTTGTCGTGAATGTTAACGCCGCTTTCTATCACCTCGAAGAAGGGCAGAGGATCGAGAATACGAACCACCTGCTCGCCTAAAACGTCCGAGGCGTTGGAGATATTCATAAGCTTTAACGCCGACTTGTTTATCTGCTGTACCTCAAGGGATTCGTTAAGCACGATAATGGCGTTGGGAGTGTTTTTGATAATGGTATCGGAGAAGCTTTCCGCCTTTTCCTTTAAGAATGGCAGGCACATTGAAAGGTCAGCCTTTCCGTTAAATACCGCAATGGCTTTTTCACGGCAGGTATTGTAGCCGCAGCTTCCGCAGTTCAACTCGTCCTCGGGGCTTCTCTTGCCCATTTTTCTGAGTATCTCATCAATTGCCTTGCTGCCCGGCATAAGACGCTTAACGCCGATAAACTTCATATCCTTAGCCATTTTTTCATCGGAAAGAGGGGTTGCGTTAAAGTCGGCGACCTTCGCGTACTTGTCTACTATTCCAGTGTTGGTGACAAAAGCGTGTCTGTTTCTTTCGATAACGGGGCCGCTTATACAGCTTCCGTAGCAGGCGGACATCTCGATAAAGCACTTGTCCATGTTTCCGCTTACTATTTCCTTAAGCGCGTTTACGCAGTTTTCCACGCCGTCTACATGGATATATGTATAATCCTTGTTTTTGCACTCCATTGAGCGGAGAACGCCGCCGCCCGTGGGGAACAGACGCGCTCTGCCGCCGAGCTCTTCGCTGTCATCGGCGGGCTCAAGCCCAATCTTTTCGTCGTTAAGCCACTGTGTAAGCTCCTCGAAGGTCAGTACGCAGTCCACTATATCGGGATATTCGTCCGCCTCCGCCTTTTTGGAAATGCAGGGGCCGATAAACACCGTTTTTGCCTCGGGATTTCTTGTTTTAATTTCCAGAGAGTGCGCCTGCATCGGGGATACCACCTTTGCAAGATAAGGAAGCGCTTCGGGGAAATGCTTCTGGATAAGCACATTTACCGAGTGGCAGCAGGAGGAGATAATAAGCTTCTGTTCTCCCTTGTCCACCATTTCGTCGTACTTTTGCTTCACCACCGTTGCGCCCTCGGCGGTTTCCTCCGCGTCGGCAAAACCTAATTTCTTTAAAGCGTTCTTTAAAGCGGTGATAGTAAGACCCTCATAGTTTGCCACAAAGGACGGCGCAACGCTGGCAATAACGGGCGCGCCGCTTTTGATAAGCTCCTTGGCTTTATCAACGTCGTTTTTGATCTCCTTTGCGTTCTGAGGACATACCACAAAGCACTGTCCGCAGAGAATACATTCCTCATCTACAATAAAGGCTTGGTTTTCAAAAAAGCGTATGGATTTGACGGGGCAGTGACGAATACATTTGTAGCAGTTTTTACAGTTGGATTTTTTCAGTTTAAGGTACTGTGACATTTTATGACCGTTCCTTTCTTATACTAATAACCATTTGATTTGTGGATAAAATCCACAAATCAAATCCTTCGGCGAAGCCGAAGGGGCGCCGATAGGCGTCGGTTATGTACGTTCAATACAATAACCGAGGGAGCTTTGCTCCCTCGCCCCGCCGCAAAGCGGCGGGGCGTTTAAAAAGCGGTTTATCCGCTTTTTAAACGGTTATTAGTATTAAAACAGTTTAACCCTCTGCCAAAGCGGGTTTTTTAATGTTTTCCTCAAAAAATTCATTAAAGCTGTCCTCGTTTACTCCGAAAACCTGTTCGTTCACCTTTACCGAAACGCCGTTCATACAGTGTCCGAGACAAAAAGCCGCGGACACCTTCACCTTTTCGGTAAGCTCGTTTTCTTTAACGGCGTTATTGATAAGCTCTATGATCTTGTACGATCCTCTGATATGGCAGGAGCTGCCTACACATACGTTTACGTTTACCATAATATGTTCCTTTCGCCGCCGAAAGCGGCTGGTTATGTATTTTATCGATACCATGAAAACGGTATAGGGGTAAAAAACCCATAATACTGTTACAAGTCTCTTAAACCAATTTATGCTGACATAATGCCAGCATAAATTGAGTTAAATTTTACTGATACTCGCAGACGCTTGCCCAACTGGTAAGCAATTCCTTTTCCTCGGGCTTGCCCTTTGCAAGCTGTGAAGCCGCAACGATAGGCATCCACCGCTGAACGTACTGCTTGGGCATGTCGTTCATCTCGCAGAAGAGATTAAGATACTTTTCCGCGATCTCGGTGTCATTCTTAAGGTTAAAGCGCAGGTATGTTCTTGCGGCGTCGGCGCCTGCGTTGCCCTGCGTAGCGTGAGCCCAGTCCAAAATGTAAGGAGTTCCGTCGCTCTTTAAAATTACGTTGGTGGGCGTAAAGTCGCCGTGGCAAAGCTTAGCGTGCTTGGGCATACCGTCAAGACGGGCGGAAAGCTCATATCTTGTGGTAGCGTCAAGTCCGCACAATGAGATCTTTCTTCTCATCTTGTCCTTAAGCTTGGTCAGAAGCGCGCATCTGTGATTGTGAATATCAAGCTGGATCTCAACAAAAAGCTTAAGATAATCCTCGAGCATTGAGGGGTTATCCTCCCAGGATTTGGCAAGCGTCTTGCCGTCGATATAATCGGTGACGATGCACCACTTGCCGTCAACCATACATACCTCTTGGATCTTAGGTACGTTCAGACCCGTTTCCTCAACTCTCGCAAGGTTAAGTGCCTCGTTT